>NZ_JASFYE010000007.1:0-45630 GCF_030055425.1 Methanothermobacter sp. | reverse complement strand
GAATTATCTGCCAAAATCAAAGCTTCAAAAGTTCCTAAAGGATAAAAATTGTGAAATTATGATGGTCTAAGGAACTCCATCACATCCACAAAGTTCTCAGCGAATATCTCTACCTGCTCAGTTGGTATGGAGAAGCTGAGACGTATGTACCTGTCCCCGAATATCTTGCTGGTGTATGCACCCTGCCTTACAAAGATCTTCCTCTTAAGTAGGTAGTCTGTAAGGTCAACGGGGTTCACACCGGTTTCATGTATATCTATGGCCATCATGTTACCATTTGATGGGTAAACCGGGAGAAATGCCCCTTCAACCTCTTCAACAGCGTCCCTGATGATCCTCTGGTTCCTGAAGGTCACATCCCGTATCCTGTGGACCCACCTGTCCTTTGATTTGAGAGCTGCAATTGCACCTGCCTGGGATACAACATTTGTACCCAGGTCATTTATGACGATGCTCTTCACTGACTCAACAATGTCTGCAGTTGCAACAATTGCACCTATCCTTAGACCTGCCATCCCGCATATCTTGGAAAAGCTGTACACTGTAACTGTATGGTCGGGTGCGTAATCAGCTGCAAGGTGGTGTTCCTGTGCAAAGTCCCTGTAGGTTATATCGTGCAGAAGGTAAACATCATGGTCCACTGCAATGTCTGCAAACGCCTTTATCTCCTCCAGTGTATATGATGAGCCCAGTGGATTCAGGGGGTCAATAAGTGAAATCAGGCGGGTGTTGCTGTCCATATTCTCAAGCACAAGGTCAGGTGTCAGTTTATACCCACATTCGCTGCTGTATATTGGGACCGATTTGACAGTGCATGCGAATCTGCTTGCAAAGTTGTCAATTATCAGGTAGCCGGGATCACATGTTATGGCATTGTCCTCAGGGTTGAGAATATCATTCATGCAGAGATACAGGGACTCTGTACCCCCGGCGGTTATGAGGGCTTCAAAGCCATCCCCCAGTCCCAGATCCTTCAGTACAAGTTCCTTGAGTTCCGGGAACCCCTCAGGGGGAGGATACTTGCAGTAACTACCCTCATTTATGCAATCAATCATGGCTTCCGCTATTTCAGAGTGATCATGAAGATGGTTGGTGTTCTGACCCATCCATATCATTTCTTTGTCCTTGAAGACGTAGTTAAAAAACTCATTTGAAGTTTTAAAGCCGTTTGGCGGCACTTTTGCGGCTTTAGCATATTTTTTAGGAGAAATCATTTTATCACATCAGCACCAGAGTATCCTAATGAAAGAGAAGAAGGCTTCTCTTATCTACCCGAGGCTGAACCTCAACCATAGGCCACACTATTACCGTGTTCTATATCATATTAAACAAACCACTTAATAAACTTTGTTCAGAAAAAGAGCCTCTGTAATAAAACTTAGGGCCCATATCCTACTTCAAGAATGCAGCCAGCCTCCAGGGGATCAGCCAGATGATAACGATGGCCGCCCGGAGTGGAATTCCTGAAGATCAGACAATACCCTCAGGAACTATCCTGAAACTGGTCCTCAAACCTTCGGGCCTGTTTCTGTGCCTTCTGAGTACAGCAACTCTTTCACCTGGCCTATCACCCATTTCAAGTTCAACAATTGTTTTGGACCAGTACCTCAGGAGGGTCCCGCCAACGGGACTCACCCTCTCCACCCCATCATCTCCCCTCAGGGAATATATCTGGTTGGTTACAACCACCGCAAGGTCAAATCTTCTTGCCATCTGCAGAAGAAGGAAAAGCTGTCTTCCAAGATCAACATTGAAATTCGATCCGTTACCCTCCTTTAGACGGTATAGGGCCACCGCAGAATCAAGCACAATCAGGTCAACTGAATCGCCATGGTTTTTGAGGACATTCAGTGTTCTTTGAATGGCTTCACCCTGTTCTGTGAAGCTAGATGGTTCAAAAACTATTATATTATCGGCAACCCTTTCAAATGAAGATCCTGAAACCTGTCTTATTCTTTCAACAGAAATTCCGCCCTCAGTATCAATAAAAACTGTCTTTCTGTCTCTCTTTGAAGTTTCAACTGCAAGTTTAATTGCAATGTTGGTTTTGCCAGAAGCTGGGGGTCCATAGAACTGTGTGATGGTTCCCCTCTCAACACCCCCTCCAAGTATGGAGTCAATGGATGAACCTGTGGGGAGCCTTCCGTTTTCACCGAGCTCCATAAGGGTCCTCATCTTATACACCTGAAAATCCTGTAGATAACCTCAGGGTCCCCCCTACCTATCCTGAGAACAGCAGGTGGTTCAGCCGTAAGATCCACAACAGTGGATGGTTCAGTGCTATCACATTCGCCTGCATCAAGCATGAGGTCAACCTTCAGATCCTCAATTATATCATTGGTTTTCCCTGATGGTTGCTTACCTGATATATTGGCACTTGTGGCCGTCACCGGAAATTTTGCTGATATCCTCCTGCATACCTCATCATCAGGGACCCTTACACCCACCTTTGATGATCCCCCTGTGAGAATATCCGGCACCAGATCCTTCTTCTCAAGTAAAACCGTGTAGGGACCAGGTAATATCCCCCTGATTATCTCCATTGCATGCTCTGATGGTTTTGAGAACCTTGGTATCTCAGACACCTTTGAGACACATATGGATACCGGTTTATCAGGGGCCCTTCCCTTTATCCGGAAGAGCTTCCTCACTGACTCCCTGTCAAGTGCATTGACACCGAGGCCATAGATGGTATCTGTGGGGTATATCACTACTCCACCCCCCTCCATAACAGATATTGCCTCATCAATCACCTTTTGTGATGGGTTTCCTCTCCTGATTTTCCGGATTATCATTGAACCACCAGATCCATGACCAATTTATATATCTGTAATCAATATAAATGAGTTCATGTTGAATCAGTTCAGACCGGCACTCAGAAGGTTCATAGACCCTATCGCAGAGAAGATCGCAATACCGGCAGATTATATAACGTTCACTGGTTTCCTTGTTGCATGTGCCTCGGCTGCATCCTATGCCAGCGGGAATATTATTAACGGTGCCCTGCTTCTTGCATTAAGCGGATTCATAGATGTCCTTGATGGGGCTGTTGCAAGGAAAAGATTCAATCCCACCAGATTTGGTGGTTTCCTGGATTCGACCCTTGACAGGCTCTCAGATGGCATAATCATCACCGGTATAACGGCAGGGGGGTTCACAGGGATTCTCACAGGTATGCTGGCCCTCCACTCCAGCCTCATGGTCAGTTATGTTAGGGCAAGGGCCGAGTCAGAGGACCTCGAATGCGCTGTAGGTGTTGCTGAAAGGGCTGAGCGGCTCATAATACTCATTGGAGGGTCCCTTGCCGGATACTTCCTTGGCTTATGGTATATGGACGCTGCCATGATAATTCTGGTCTTTGCAGGTTACTTCACGGTGATCCAGAGGATGATGTACGTCCGGAGGCAGATGAAAACATAATGACTCAGGAATTCCCTGATTAAGAGATTGATGAGGTGTTTAAATGGAATGCAGGGAACGCATAGAAAAGGACCTTGATCTTCTTGAGAAAAATTTAATGGAAATGGAATCCATAGAATTCAAAGGGGAGGAGAGGGCCATCATTGAGAGGGCACTGAACTACAGGGACGACTCCATTTACTACCTAAAGAAGGGAGATTACATCACATCCTTCGGGTGCATTACCTACGCCCACGGCCTTCTGGATGGGCTCAGAATGCTTCACGGAATTATATGATGGAGATAAAATGAAGTTTTTCATTAAAGAGGGAAAAGTTGAGAAGTATGGGCGCAGGCACCTTGATAAGGTTATGGAATGCTACCTGAAGCTGGAGGAGCTGATGGAGGCCTTTTACAGTGGCGACTGTAGAAGCGTATCCAGACTCGCAAGGGAGATAGCGGTTAGTGAGCATGAGGCCGATGAGATAAGAAGGAAAATGGAACTTGAATTCTATGAGGGGGCCTTCCTCCCCTTCGACAGGGAGGACCGTATAATGCTAGTTGAGAGCATAGACAAGGTCGCTGACGTCATTGAATCAACCGCATTCACCGTATCCCTTGGAAGGGTTTCCTTCCCCTCAGGGTTCAGAGAGGACTTCCAGAGGATGATGGATGTCACAGGAAAGACGGTTCACGCCCTTAAGGAGTGTGTGGAACTCCTTGAAAGGGACCTCGGGGAGGCCATGAGGAAGGTCCATGAAATTGAGGGCCTTGAGGATAAGGTGGATACAATTGAGAGGAAGATCATAACAGACCTCTACTCTGCCTACAGGGAGAAGGAGATGGGTGTCATAAAATTCATGGACATGAAGGAAATCACCAGGAAGATCGGGAACATTTCTGACAGGGCCGAGGATGCTTCTGACCGTGCCCTCATAATAATAGCCAAGAGAAGAGGCTGATGACCCTTAAAATGGCCGTTGAGGACCTGAGATACCTCCTCAACAGGGGTTACCGTAAACGTGTTGCGCTTAATTTCGTTGCAAACCACTATCTTCTCGGGAAGAGGGAAAGAAATTACCTTGCAAGGTATGTCTTCTCAGATGAAACCAGAAAGAGGAGACTCTCCCTGCTGGTAAGTCCAGATTTCCTCAGGGGTTCCACTGTCCACATTGATGGCTACAATGTACTCATAGGTACAGAAAGCGTTCTTGGGGGTGAAGGGTTCTTCATTGCCCAGGATGGGTTTCTGCGGGATGTGAGGGGTGTATCAGGGAGTTACAGGATGGGTGAAGTAACCCTGAGGGCCCTGAATGCCATAATGGATTTTCTATCCGATTCAGGTGTTAAAGAGGTTTTTTTCTATTTTGACAGGAACGTCAGCCATAGTGGCAGGCTGAGGCAGATCGTTGAGGAACTAATGGATTCCAAGAAACTTGAGGGACGTGCTATTCTCTCATCATGCGTTGACAGAAACCTTAAGGAAAGTGGGGGTGTGGTGGCAACAGCTGACGGTGCTGTGATTGACTCTGTGGATATGGTGATTGACATTCCCCATGAGATACTCAGGAGACTCAACAAGAAGAAACCAAAGGATGGTGACAGAAAAGAAACCAATCATTAAAAATGCCAAGATCAATCAACCCTATATCAGAACAATCATTAAAGGTATCCGGAAAACGATCTGCTGGCAGAACCTAGGAATTTAATGTTTCCAAAAAAATAAAATTTGAGCGGAGTCTGTTTACTCCATGTCCTCAAATCTGTCTCCGAGTTTTTCAAGCACACCCGGAAGGGATGTGTACTCCATTTCATCTGATGGGAGTCTGTGGGGTTCGAATGGCCCGTGTCTTCTCATGTACTCTGCAATTTCAGATGCAAGCTGCCTTGAGCGGTCAAATGCTGGGTCATCAAACATGTCGATTGGACCCACGAGTTTGCAGTCTGCGATCTGGAATCCCAGCCCTATGACCCTTGGAGGTCCGTCGAACCTGACGGGTGTTGCATCCCTCTGGGCAACAGGCATCAGTGGCCCGTTGTGTGATCCCCTCATCCAGCCACCCACAAGATGAGGGAATGCAAAGGGCTCAACGACTTCCCCTGCTGCAGGGAATCCTGACTGTGCCCTCACAATTGCAACAGGGTCATCCTTTCCTATGTACTTACCTGCCATGAGGTTAAGTCGTTCTGTGCTCACAGAGGCTGCTATTTCACCGTCGTCCCTTCTGTGTATCTTCTTTATCACATAGCGGCTGATTGAACCGAGAAGTGCAAGGAGGTCGTACATCTCATCAGGGCATGCCATTGTAACCTTCTTGTGTTCAACAACGTCAAAAACCTCGAATTCGTATCCGTTGTGAAGTGATGGGTCAATAACAAGACCCGCGGTGTTGAATGGGTCTGCAAACATTCTGAAAAGGGGCAGGTTAAATGCTCCAGGTTCTGTCTTGTCGCAGCAGAAAATTATAACAGGATCGCTTGGCCTCTCCTTAAACTCCATCTCAGCGCAGCCAGGGCCCATACCCTTGATGTTTCCTGAGAAGGTGTCTGAGAGAAGGTCCTGTCCTGCACCGTAAAGTTTTAAGCCCCTGGCAACCTCTGTGGCTTCCCTGAAGGCGTTCCATGCTGTCTGGTGAACCTCCTCATTTTCTTCACCGTTCCTGTGGGTCATTATGAGGTCAATGTCATCCCCACAGTTGGTAATATAATAATCCTCAAGGATTCCTGTATCCCTGGCTTCTGCCAGTATCTCGTCGCACTTCTTCTTTAATGCTTCATGTGCGACTGCGTGACCGGCTACGCTTCCAACGTCTGCTTTAATTACACTAATGGTTGTTTTCATCATTACACCTCCAGAAGATAGTGAGTTAATTAACTGGATTCTTTATATAAAAGATGTGATCTGATTATTTAAAAAGTTATCCACAGAATCTGCAACGATCATTCAGGGCTTTCTGTTTCGAAGCTGATCTGAATATCCTCTCAATTTCATCTTCAACCTGGATTTTTTCTGAGAGTTCCCTGATGGAGGCTGGATCTGCTGCTGTTGAGGGATGGCGGGGTACAGCACTGCATCCACCATCGGGTATCACCGAGATGTCATAGGTGCCTATCCTCTTTGCAAGGGCCTCTATCTCCACCTTGTCCATGCCTATGAGGGGGCTGAGGACAGGCATCCTCACTGCCATCCTTGTGGCTAGGATGTTTGGAAGGGTCTGGGATGCCACCTGCCCGAGGCTGCTCCCATCCACTATCGCAAGTGCCCCCTCCTCCTCTGCAACCATCTCGGCGAGGCGATACATCCCCGCCTTACATAGGACACAGGTCATGTTCTCAGGGGCTTCTCTCCTGCATTTTTCAAGGTAACTTCCATACCTGAAAATTCTGAGTTTGAATTCAACTCCAGCAGAATACTCCGCAAGTTTTGAAGCGATTTTCTCAACCTTATCAAGGGACTCGGGAGCTGTGAATGGTGAGTTATCGGTGTGGACAGCCACGACCTGGCATCCCCTCTTCATGAGGAGATAGGTGGCAACAGGTGAGTCTATTCCCCCGGATAAAAGGGCAACAACCTTTCCCTGGGTACCGGCAGGCAGGCCGCCAGGACCCTGGATGACCCTGTGGTAGATGTATGTCCTGTTCTCCCTTATTTCAAGGTGGATCTCAAGGTCAGGGTTTCCAAGGTCCACCGGGGCTCCGATCTCCCTGACCACAACTGAACCTGCAAAGGCTGCCATCTCCTGACTTGTGAAGTCATGCTGCCCAACCCTTCTGCATCTTATGGCGAAGGGTGTTCTCTCTGTGATGAGACCCTCCAGTTTCAGTTCACCCACATATTCCCTGAGCGCCCCCTCTATAACATCAAAATCGGTTTCCACAGTCACCGCGGGTGAAAAGGATACCACCCCAAAGATCCTTGAAAGTTTATCAAGGGCCTCATCCATGTTATCAGGGAATACGAATATTCTTCCATGCCTGATCTCTGCTCTGCAGCTGAAAGCAGACCTTATGTTGTGGAGGAGTTTTTTTTCAAATCTCCTTCTAACAGCCGGCCCCTTAATTGCAACCTCACCGTATCTCACAAGTATAACATCATATTCAAGAATACTAACACCCCCCTATGAGGAAATTACCCTTTTCTACGAGTTCCTTGAGTTCAAGGGCAAGTCTGGATGCCCTCACCCTGTCTGACTGTCTGCATACGATGGGTACTGACCTATCACCAATCCTGACCTCACCTGTATCCATCTCATACGCCCCATAGGGACATGAGAAGGCACATACACCGCAGCCAAAACATTTATGAAGGTCCACTCCATGGTCTATTGCATGGGTTGGGCACCTCTCTGCTGCCAGGCATGGGAGGCAGTCAGCACACCTTTCAGGGTTATAGGTGGGTCTCTCGTCACCAGCCCATGTATCCGCATATGTCAGCTCATGGATTATCCTTGAACGATCCCTAACATCGGCAACAGGTAGCCCTATATCTGAATTAAGAACCAGCAGTCTCTCAAAGGCCCTCTCAGATGTCACAGGCAGCGGAACTGCGATGGTGTTGAATATCTCGGGTCCCGCGGCTGTCCTGAAGCCCCCAATGTAATCAGGTTTCATATCATGCAGGTCCCCGCTCAGCATGAGATTTGGTCTTTCAGGACTGCTCCTTGTACCCTCACCCAGCACAAGGCCCCTGGCACCATTTAAGAGTACCCTGGTTCCCCTCCTGATGGCCTCCATCGCAGGATCATTTTCAATGGGATTGATGTCACCGCACCCTGAGAATGAGAGGCCCCCGCAGTGGGGCGGCATTTCAAATGCATTGAATATGGATCTTACAGGTTTATCGGATGGATTTACGAAGGCTGTGTAGTTTCTGAATGCCATCCTTGTCCCTATTATCCTCGCTGTTTCAATATCCTTCAGGGTAACTGTGGATTCAATGAAAGTTCCATCCTCTGACTTTACAGTCACATCAACCTCAGATCCAATGAGAAGGTCCCTGAGAAGAAATCCACCACCATATTCCGGGTCCCTGACGCTTCTGGCTGTCCCATAAATGAAGATGTCCACTGAACCCAGGTTTTCATTTGGACACGGGCCGGGATATGCTGGTATACCATTCAGTTCAACTGAAACAGCCTTCCTGAATGAACCCGGTTCAGATACCCTGAAATGCATGACCGCTGCTGTCCCGGACATTACCCCGCAGGTGGCCGCTGTTACCACGTCGATCTCCTCTGCAGATGGGGCCTCATCGTTGAGAACCAGCTCCTTGAGTTCCCCGGCTGTTAAAACGGTTGCTTCACCATCCATTATCCTCTCATTTATTTCTGAGATGGTCCTCCTCAAATTCATCACCAGACAACGACAAGAACCGTTATTTTACAGATCTCAAATTCATCCCCCGAAGGATTCAAGTGAGGATCTTGCCTCCTCAAGGGCCTCATGGATTTTATCCTTTCCTTTACCGGCTCCCTGTGCAAGGTGGGGCTTTCCGCCACCTCCACCTCCAAGGACCCTTGAAGCTGATGCTATAACCTCATTTATCCTTAAACCTCTCTCGACCGCATCATCAGAGGCCGCGCCAACTATCTGGCCCTCCAAATTTGCAAGGACAACTGCGTCGACTGATTCTGTGAGTTCAAGGGCCATGTTCTTCATCTCATCCATGTCAGCCTCAACCGTGTCTATGATGACCCTCAGGCCGTTGAGGTCCTCCACCCTATCCCTTACCTCCAGGATTTTGAGTGAAGCCATTTCCTCCTTGAGGCGTGAAACCTCATTTCTAAGGGCCTTCCACTCTGTGAAGAATCTTTCAGAGGTGCGTGGAAGCTGTGATGGTGTTACCTTGAATACATCTGCACTTTCCCTCAGTATATCCCTGTTTTTCTGCATGAGTTCAATTGCCGATGCCCCTGCAGAGAATTCTATCCTCTCAACACCATCCTGTATGCGTTCGGTCCGGTTGATCATTATGAGGCCTATGTCCCCGGTTCTCTTAACATGGGTACCGGCACATGCCTGTACATCCACCTCTGGAATCTCAACGACCCTTATCATGGAGCCAGGAACAACACCCCCCTGGTAGAGTATGAATCCGTACCTTTTCTCTGCAATGTCCCTGTCCATCCACCTGACATCAAGGGGGATGTTTCTCATGACGTATTCGTTGGCCAGCCTCTCTATCTCATCAAGTTCCTCCTGAGTTATCCTCCTGTAATGTGAGAGGTCTATCCTTGAACTCTTAACACCCTTCTGGGCCCCTGCCTGCCATATGTGGTCTCCAAGGACCCTCCTTGCAGCTGCAACTATCAGGTGGGTTGCCGTGTGGTTCCTTGTAAGCTGAAGTCTTCTATCTGGATCAATGCGGCCCCTTGCAGTTTCCCCTGTTTTGAGGCAGATTTCGTCATCTGTCCTGTGGAGTACAACGTTACCTATCTTCTCTGCATGCTTTATCTGGATCCTGCAGCCTTCTGACTCAATGTATCCTGTGTCAGATGGCTGGCCTCCTCCTTCAGGGTAAAAGAGTGTTCTATCAAGTATGACGCCGTCCTCATATACCCCCAGCACACTGGCTTCGAACTCCAGGTCATCGGGTCGTTCATAGAAGAGGAGGTCTGTCTGGGGGTAATCAAGATGAAGGTCCTCCTCCGGGGTTTCAGTTTCAGCCTCATTCATCTCCGCAACTAGGGTGTAAAAGTTGTCAGGGATTTTAACACTGAACCCTGATTCCTCTGCTATCTCCTTTATGGTTTCAGGGGGGATTCCATGGGAGTCATATAGTTTTATAAGGATTTCAAGGGGCATATCGCTCTTATTATCCTTCCTGAGGTATTTTATGGTCTTCTCCACAATCCTCCGGCCCCTTGTCACGGTCTTTGCATACCTGTGTTCCTCAAGGTCTATGATGCTGAGTATGTGTTCATGGTGCTCCCTTATCTCAGGGTAATGGCCCTCAAGGAACTCCACCTGAATGTTCATTATATCCTTCAGGGACTGCCTCATGCCGAGTTCCTTCATGAGCCTAAGCGTCCTCCGGATTATGAGCCTCGCAAGGTAGCCCTCCTTGACATTTGAGGGTATGACACCATCTGCAAGCATGAAGGCGAGACAGCGCGTATGATCGGCTATGGCATAAATGGACTCCATGGGGGCCGCGGCACTTTCAAGTTCAGTGGCTGAGATTCCAAGTTTATCAGCAACCCTTTTTCGAAGTTCCCTGAGATCAGCATAGGTTTCTATATCCATCATACCGGCCACACGGGCGTTTTCTGCCAGTATCTCCTCTTTGACCTCCACGCCTGTCAGTTCAATCAGCTTCTCAATTACCGGGCCAAAGCATGCGTCGTAGGCTGTTGGTGTCCCCTGGGATATCCAGGCAAATCTCTCAAGCCCATATCCGGTGTCAACTATTTTGAGGGGGATCTCCTCCCTGCCACCATCCGGGAGGGTGCGGTACTGTATAAAAACGAGGGTCGCCAGTTCTACGCCACGGACACAGACCTCATAACAGGGCCCCTCATTTCCGCCGCCCTGCCACCAGGATTCTATGAAGGTTATCTCAGATGGATCTATGCCTATGTGAGTCAGAAATTCGTGGCAGTACTTTACTGTCTCCTCTTCCCAGTAAACTGGGTTATCCTCAGAGTTGAATGCATGGTGCCCCCCCATGGTGAAGCATGTGAGGTGCCTACCTGTTCTTCCAACGTTATCAACGTCGTTGAGTCTTATTGACGGCTGTGCAACCACGAGGGGGTTTGCAGGGGGCTTCACAAGGCCTGATGTCACCCATGGCTGAAAGTTGTATATGGATGCTCCAACAAGGAAGACATCGTCCCGCCAGCGCTTTGCAAGTACCGGATATCTTCTGATGGGCTCATGGCCCCTTTCAGCGAAGAATTCTATGAATTCATCCTGTATCTCGTACAGGTCATAGCTCCTCGAGGTCGCGGGATTTCCTATAAAATCGTATTCATCACAGGGGGCATCCCCACATGTGCTGCGTTCCCTTATTGACCAGAAGGTGTTCCCACAGGACTCGCATTCATATTTTCTGTAACCCAGTTCTTCAAGCTGACGAGACATGGTAATCATTGAAAACAGTTTTTTATAAATAGAATCAATCAGGAAAAATAAATTTTTTGCCATTTGTTATGGCAGAGAAAAATAGAAAAGAGTTTAACCGAAGAGTGCGCCAAGACCGGCTGCTGCTTCCTCTTCAGCTTCCTCTTCTTCCTCTTCTTCTTCCTCTTCTTCTTCAGCCTCTTCGGCTGCTGCTGCAGGTGCTGCAGCTGCTGCAGGTGCTGCTGCTACAGCTGTTGTTTCCATTGCCTCTTCAATGTCCACATCTTCAAGGGCTGCTATTAGAGCCTTGACCCTTGCATCATCCACTTCAGCGCCTGCTGCTTCAAGGACACTTTTAACGTTTTCTTCGTTGATCTCCTTACCGGTTGTGTGCAGTAACATTGCTGCGTATATGTATTCCATATGATCACCTCAAATTTTTATTTTTTAGGTTAACTATGCCAGTAAAGTGTTTATCCGAAGAGTGCGCCGAGACCAGCGGCTGCATCCTCTTCTTCCTCTTCTTCTTCCTCTTCAGCTTCTTCTTCAACCTCTTCCTCTTTCTCTTCAGGGGCGGGTGCTGCTGCCCTTGAAGACAATTTATCCCTCAGTTCATCATCAACTGCTTCACCATTAACCTCTGCAGCTGCAGCGGCCAGTGCAAGCATCTGGGCATAGGCCTTTGCAAGCAGCAGATCAGTGGTCTCTGAGGTGAGGATTGATGCATTGTATGCAAGGTTGAATGACTTCGAAGCAGCCTTCTGGATAATCGCAGGCATTGTTTCGCGTGTGTATATAACTGCGTTAACTGACAGGTTAAATGCCTGTGAAAATGCTTTCTGAATGTCAGATAAAGTTTTTTCATCATCTATTGTCAGGATGTCTGCTGTGTAGACTGTCTGATTTTCGTATGCTGCCCTGAGGTCTATTCCAACCTCAAGTGGCTGTATATCCAGCCTTGTTAATATTCCTGCCACCTTGGGGGGTATCTCCTCCCCGGCCTTCACAACAACGTGGTCATTTGAGACCACGATCTTTCCCTTCTCGATCTTGGCGGGGATTCCTATCTGCTGAAGCTCCCCCAGGATTGGGCCCGGGGCAAAGCCGGTATCCCCCTTGGGGACAACTATATCTGCCGGGGCTATGGCGCCTGGCTTGGCAGGGGCAGGGGTTTTGCTGTCCTCAAGAATCTTGAAGAGTTTGAATGGGTTCATATCGGTGAATATGAGTGCAGGCTGGCCCTCCATATAATCAGAGAGGGAATCAACGTTTTCGAGTTCTCTGCCAGCTTTTTCCAGGGCAAGGCTGATCAGTGTCTTCTTTGACATTCTGATGAGTGCACTGTCACGGAGTGTCTGGCGCATCTTCTGTAGCTGTCTTGCAGGTATATCTGCAAGGTTAGCTATACCAACCACTTCATGACTTTTGATGAGGTCCTGGAGCTCCTGAACCTCCTTCTTCTTCCATTCAGCCACGTGAGCCATTTAAATCACCCTCACTACCGGGCCCATGGTTGTTTTAACATACATGGACTTAAGCTGGTTTCTGCCCTTCTCAAGTTTGCGGTCAATTGTCTGCAGAACCGCCTCTATGTTCTCGGCAAGTTTCTCATCATCCATATCCTCTGTGCCAACCACGGTGTGAACCACAGGCTGGTCCTTGATTCTCACCTTGACAGTGTCCCTGAGTCTCTTGAGTATGGGCTCCGGGTTTACTGTTGCTGGCACCGGTTTTGGCATCTTCTTTCTGGGTCCAAGAACCGGTCCAAGGAACCGCCCCACCAGGGGCATCATATCTGCCTGGGCCACGAAGAATTCATAGCTGTTGGCAAGTTTCTTTGCTTCCTTTCGGTTTTTGCCAAGTTCTTCAAGTTCATCCTTGGTTATCACAAGGTCGGCTCCAGCGTTCTTAGCCTGGAGAGCCAGTTCCCCATCGGCTATCACGGCGATTTTAACATCCTTACCGCGACCGTTGGGTAGAGAAACTTCCTCGTCAAACCTGTTCTCTGGTTTGTTGACGTCAAGGTCCTTGATGTTAAGAATAACATCCATGGACTGTGTGAAGTTTCTCGGCCTTGAAAGTTCCTTGGCCTTCTTCACCGCTTCCATAATCTCCTGTTGCATTTCTGAATCCTCCATGAACTTCGAAAAATAAGTTCATATGATGGGGTTAGTTATGTGATTTTCAAGATTTATAAATTTTTATGATGTGAGGAGGTCGTCATAGACTCCCTGATCAACTTCCCTCTGAACCTCCCGGGGGTCCTTGCCGTTCACTGTTACACCCATGCTCACGCAAGTACCCATGATCTCCTTGACTGCCTGTTTGTAGTCGTTTGAGAGGAGGGCGTCGAACTTCATCCTTGCTATCTTCAGCACCTGCTCCATGGATATGTCTGCTATCTTGTCCATACCAGGGTCCTGTGAACCCTTCTCGATCTTGAGTTCATCCATGATCAGGGCGGTTGTTGGTGGCGTACCAACCTCAACCTCAAAGTCCCTTGTGTCGGTATCAACTATGATCTTAACCGGGACCTTCATTCCCTCGAAATCCGCGGTCTTGCGGTTTATCTCCTCAACAACCTGCATCATGTTAATTCCAAGCGGACCAATCGCAGGACCCAGTGGCGGTCCTGGAGTGGCTTTTCCACCATCAATAAGAATTTCAACGGTTTCTTTAGCCATTAATCAGCCTCCTTTTGTATTATTCTAATCTGATCACCTTTAACTGTTACAGGAATTGGCACTGCAGCCTCTATGAGTTCAAGTACAACTTCCTCTCTGGATTCGTCTATACGGATAACCTTTGCCCTTTCACCCTTGAATGGCCCTGAGATCAGCTCAACGATGCTGCCCTTCTTAATGGATGATATTATGGGCTCAGGTTTGAGGAACCTCTTAACCTCCTCGAACTCTATCTTTGCTTCGCCCTCGGTTTTTCCCTCAACAACACCCCTGAGGTGGGGAACCCTTATGGCAGGGTTTCTCATGTCGATTTTTGACGAGGACTCAACAAGGATGTAGCCCCTGAGGGACTCTGGAACAAGAATCGCGTTTATCTCAATACCACTATCCCTTACCTTCCTGGCCAGCATCCTTGCCACATTCTTCTCCTGACCCACAGAGGTCTTGAGGGCATAGATGGAATTTTTACTATCTTCCATTAAGAACACAACCTCATATATATAATTCACTGTGACTTTTCAGTAAGAGTTAATCAGCCGCCCAGTAACTGGGCAATTATACTTATTATGAACCCTATTACACCTATCAATATTATACCGATGCCTGTCACCTTTGATACGTTGAGGTATTCTTCCCTTGTGGGTTTCTTTGATACCTTCAATACCCTCTTTGACTGCTTGATAAAATTGAGAACAGAATCCCTGTATTTCATGATTTATCCCCGCTAATTTATAATGATTAAAAACAAGGATGATGATCGGGATGAGTGATGGAGTAATCTATCCTTCAAGATTTATAAATGTTTTCATTGATGTGGGGGTGTATGGAAGAATATCAGAATACTCCATCTATAAATTCTTCCAGGACAGACTCATCCACAGAGTCCTTCTCCCGCTGTTTTTCCTCGAAGAACTCCTTTTCTGCAGAACCATGTGAGCCGTATATGTACGGTGACCTCACACCAGCAACAACAATCGTTGTTCTTATAACGTTCTGCAGTTCATCCTGAATCTGCGCACCCCATATTATGTTTGCATCGGGATCCAGTTCCTCGGCAACAACCTCAACTATCCTTTCGGCCTCCTGAAGTGTCAGGTCGGAGCTTCCAGAGATATTTATAAGTGCACCCTTTGCATTGGATATGTCCAGATCAAGCAGCGGGCTGTTAAGAGCCTCGTAAACTGATTCAAGGGCCCTGTCACCTGCTTCGGCTTCACCCATTCCAATCATTGCCATTCCTGAGCCCTTCATTATGCTCCTCACATCAGCAAAGTCAAGGCTCACAAGACCTGGCCTGGTTATGAGTTCCGTTATACCCTTGACAGCCCTTCCAAGGATTTCATCTGCAACCATGAATGCCTTGTTGAGGGGAAGGTTGGGTGCAACCTCGAGAAGCTTGTCATTGGGGATCACTATCACGGTATCAGCAGCACTCTGAAGTTTCTCTAGACCCTTCTCAGCATTCTCCCTTCTTTTAAGGCCCTCTGCACTGAAGGGCATGGTTGCAACTGCTATTGTGAGTGCACCGGCCTTTTTGGCCAGCTTGGATATCACAGGTGCCGATCCGGTTCCTGTGCCTCCCCCAAGACCGCAGGTCACAAAGACCATGTCAGCCCCTTCAAGCTCCCTGCGGATATCATCCTCACTTTCCTCGGCACATTCCTCTCCAACTTCAGGGACACCACCTGCACCAAGACCCCCGCATACATTCCTTCCTATGAGAAGTTTCCGGTTAGCAACCGTGTAGAAGAGGTCCTGGGCATCTGTGTTAATGGCTATTGTCTCAGCACCCTCAACTCCTATTTCACTGAGCCTTGTTACGGTGTTGTTACCCGCCCCGCCGGTCCCAACAACGTATATCTTTGCCCTGCTATTTTCGATTATTTCCCGAAGTTCCTGGTCGATTTCTGAGTTCATTGAGATGGAAGATGGCTTTTCCCTTTTCTCAGATTCCTTTATGGCATCGTTAATGAATTTCAATTACTACCCCCACATTTATCTATGAAATATGTTATTGTGATAAGACATATTTAAAAGCAACGGTTAAAGCGGCACCAATGACCCCATGGGTCCCGATCAAAATTAAAAATCAGTTTCTGTGACCTCTGAAAATACCGGTACAATGTTGGGGCAAAATGGAATTATGGTATGGTCACCGGACCATGAAAATCATGAATTCCGGCAACCCACCCATACCTTGAAGGTACCGGGTTATGGCCTTGGCACTGCAATGATCTCATGGATTCTCAGGTCAAATACGCTGTTCATATGTGCCGGTGTGAGTACCATGGCCGTGTCAGCGCCCCATGCCGTTCCGCCTATGGCTATGACCTCCCTGTCAACAGGGATGAGGCCGGCGTCGGCTGCCATTATCGATATCTCAACACACACCTTGAAGCCCTGTGAAACCATCCTGAGGGTTTCAGCCATTACCTCAACAGGTGTGACTCCACCGAACTTATTTGATATCCCCCTTCCAACACCGCTGAGTGCATGTGAACCTGCATATACACTGACGCCCCTTTCAATCAGTTTCTCCCTCATCTCGGGTTCAAGTTCAAGTTTGCCCTTTTCCCTGAAACCGGCGTGGTGTGTTACAGAAACAATGTTTCCCTCAACCATCTCAGATAACCTGAGTGCTGTTTCACCGGATACCGAGGCCACCACAAAGTCCCTGATCCCCAGTTTATCTGCCCTTTCCTTAACAAGTTCAAGGACCCTTTCAGTGTTCTCCTTACCCGGTCTTTCAAAGTAGCATATACTCTCCATCACATGTACCACCACCTATTAATATATAATAAGATCCCAAAATAGTGATGGGACGCAACTTATGATCTCATGTTATCTATCCCATGAACCTATATGAGAAAAATTATTTATAAAGGTAGTAAACATATGAATTTAAATTAATATGCCGTTGGTGTTTATTCTGACTCAATCCAGAAGGTGATAAAATGAACGCCTTTGACTTTCTCACACCTCCAAGGCGTGGGAAACCCAGAAAAAATGGAATAACCATGGTTCTCGATAAGGGAATGGGCATTAAAACAGCCCGTGACCTCATGGAGATTTCATCAGATTACGTTGATTTCATAAAGTTTGGATGGGGAACCCTCCCCCTCCACAGACGTGACGCTGTCATGGAAAAAATAGAGATGTACCGTTCGTTCGATGTGGAGGCCTATCCCGGGGGCACCCTATTTGAGATCGCCTACCTCAACGATAAAATTCAGGAATACTTTGAGGAGGCAAGAAGCCTCGGTTTTGAAACACTGGAAATATCAAATGGAACCGTTGAGATTGAAACCGATGAAAAATGTGAACTTATAGAGAAAGCGGTCAACGAGGGGTTCCAGATCATATCAGAGGTTGGTAAAAAGGACCCTGTAAGGGACAGGCTCCTCAGCCCGGAGGATCGGGTTGAACTTGTCAGGGCCGACCTCAAAGCTGGAGCCTGCATGGTGCTCATGGAGGCCCGGGAGAGCGGCCATAATATAGGTATATACGATGAGAATGGAAACGTAAAGGAGGAAGAATTCAACCACCTCCTCAATGAACTCCCACAGGATAGGATAATATGGGAGGCCCCACAGAAAAACCAGCAGGTGTACTTCATACTGAAAATAGGACCAGACGTTAACCTTGGAAACATACCCCCCGAAGAGATAACAGCCCTTGAAACCATAAGAAGAGGCTTGAGGGGAGATACTCTCGGAAAGGTGAATCTTTAATGATAGAGAAAATCACAGTAATCGGCGGTTATGACAAATACGGAGAGAAGGAACCGGTTGAGAAGGTTGAAATAAGAAAAGGTGAAATTTTTGGTGTGGTTGGCCCAACAGGAAGCGGTAAAAGTTCACTTATAGGTGACATTGAACAGCTGGCCCAGAAGGACACATTCTCCAAGAGAAAAATCCTTGTGAACGACGAAGAGCCAAGTTACGAGGACCGTACAAACCCCCGAAAGAAGATGGTGGCCCAGCTCTCCCAGAACATGAACTTTCTGGCGGACATGACTGTGGGAGAGTTTCTCAGCCTTCACGCAAAGTGCAGGGGTGCCAGTGAAAAGTGTGTGGATCGCGTGATAGAACTTGCAAACACCCTCACCGGTGAACCCATCAAAAAGGAGCACGACCTCACAATACTGAGCGGGGGGCAGTCAAGGGCCCTCATGGTTGCAGATGTGGCCATAATAAGTGACTCTCCCATAGTGCTCATAGATGAAATTGAAAACGCCGGTATAAGGAAACATGATGCACTCAAGGTGCTGGCGGGACATGGTAAAATAGTTCTGGTTGTAACCCACGACCCTGTGCTTGCACTCATGACCGACAAGAGGATAGTTATGAAGCATGGTGGTATGCAGAAGATAGTTACAACAACAGCCCAGGAGAAGAAGATATCCCGCGAACTCAACAAGATAGATGAACTCATGCTCAGCCTCCGTGAGAAGGTAAGGAGGGGAGAGCTGGTTGAGAGCATAGACCTCACAGAGATAATAAATGGTTAAGCTGAAAGCTGCACCAGTTACAGAAGGGAAAGATATGAGAATGGTAATAGTTGCTGGAACACCAGGATCCGGAAAAACAGCAGTCCTCATGCACACACTGAAGAGCCTCAAGGCGAGGGGATTCAATTCATCGGTGGTTAAAATAGACTGCCTATACACCGATGATGATAAAAAATTTGAGAAGATAGGTGTGCCCACCCTTGTGGGTCTCTCAATGGATATGTGCCCGGACCACTACGCCATCTACAACATAGATGACATGATAAAATGGGCCGATAAGAATGAATCAGACTTCCTCATCATTGAAACAGCAGGGTTATGTCACAGGTGCGCGCCCTACACAAAGAACTGCCTGGGTGTCTGCGTTATAGACGCTACAAGCGGTCCCAACACCCCCCTAAAGGTCGGGCCCTTCCTTTCAACCGCAGACATTGCTGTGGTGACCAAGGGGGATATGATATCCCAGGCAGAGAGGGAAATATTCAGGGAGCGTATACTTGAGGTTAACCCATCGGCAAAGATAATAGAGGCTAATGGCCTCAGCGGACAGGGCTGCATGGAACTTGCAGAGGAAATGATAGAGAGCAGAGAGGTATCCCTTGAAAATGAGGAGCTCCGTCACTCAGCACCCCTTGCAGTCTGCACCCTCTGTGTGGGTGAGACAAGGGTCAATAAGAAGCACCACAGGGGAATACTAAGAAGGATAGACGGCTTCCAGACCTATGAGGGAGAATGAAAAGAGGGTCTTTCAGATGCCAAGAGACAGATCACTCAGAGAAAGGGTTACAGAACTTCTTCCCGGATACAACTGCGGTATCTGCGGCTATGCAAGGTGCGATGAATATGCCTCCGCACTCCTCAAGGGGCGGACAGAGATCGACAGATGCCACTTCATGTACCAGGAGCTTTTTACAGACAACCTTAAGAAGCTCCAGGAGATCCTCAAGGAGGAGAACCTTCTACCAGAGGAGAAGAAGGTTGTGGGTGTCCTTGACGGTTACGAGGCAGATTTCATACTGAAGCCCCTCCCTGATGAGGGTTCATGCAGGGAGGTGCTCTTTCCATTTTCAAGGGCTGAGCTTAAAAAGGGGGATATAATCCGTTACAGACCCCTGGGGTGCCCCATAACCCACTTTGCAGAGATACTGGATGAGAACAACGGACTCATAACTGTCCACATCGTTGGGCCATGTCACCGCCTTGGCAGCGAGGACTTTGAGTTCAGGGACGTCGGGGTCTGCCTGGTGGGGGGCTTCGAGGGTATGATCGATGGGGAACTCCCCAACATCGGTGACACCGTGAGATTCCTCCCGGCCCACTGCATGATGCAGAAGGTCCACTCAGGGGTCGTGGTGCAGCTTGAAGGCAGGAGGGCCATCATAGAGGGCATAGACCTCAAGGTCTGGGCCCCTCCTGTGAGGGTCAGATGAACCTGCATCAATTTCTGAATGGTTAATTGACAGGAGCATGCCTTTGAGGACAGAACATGCCCAGAGATGGATACAGCACGGTGCCTGTGAGGACAGACTACATAAAGCCTGGTGAGGGTTTATGGAAAATCGTGGAGATGGCAGGTGAACTGGTCATAGATGGGGATTTCCTTGTGGTCTCTGAAACCCCCATCTCGGTTGCCCAGGGAAACCTGGTTGATGAATCAGAATTTGAAGCCTCCAGGACCGCCATCATTCTTGCAGACCTCTGGTCAAAGTACATCTGGGGCCACGTCCTCGGGCCCATTTTTGGAATAAAGGAAAGAACCCTGAGAAACCTCAGAAACCTCCCACCTGAGGCAAGAAACCATAAGGAGGTTGTCCTCCGATATTACGGCCTGAAACATGCCCTTAAACCGGCCTCAGAGGCGGGAATTGATTTGAGCAACGTCCCCGGCACATATGTTTCACTTCTTCCTGAAAACCCGGTGGGTGCTGCAAAATCCATTGCAGAGGGTATTCTGAGTAAATTCGGTGTCGATGTCACCGTGGTTGTTATTGACACCGACGCAACCTACCGAATCCTTGGGAGGTATTTCACATCACTTCCCACAGCTGCACCGGGTATAATCTCAGATACCGGGTTCCTGGGTTACATTGCAGGGAGGTTTTCCAGGGAAAGATGGCCAACCCCCCTTGCATCATCAAGGCCCACTGCCACTGAGGTACTCCTTGAGGTGGCATCCGCCGCCGAGGAGTACCATGAAAGGCACAGCAGCAGAAAAACCGTGTATGATATGGCCAGTGAACTTGGAAGTCAACCCGAAACAGTTACAGTTGAAATGCTGTCCTCACTGGAACATGTACCTGCGGTTATTGTAAGACCCCCTCTGAAGTGAGGGGCTCATGATTTTATAAAATTTTAAATAAGATTAGGCACATAAATTGGAGTGCACTCAAAAAATTTGATTGATTCAGCATACCCTGTATGCAGTTATTTCTCAAAGCTGGAGGATTTCAATTGATTGATGATCAGATGCTACAAGAGTTGATCCATGAGATTATCACTGAGGAGGAAGAGGAGGAGGCAGTGCCAGTTCTGGAGTGCCTCATGAAGGGTAAGGTGACAGATGAAGAGATTTCAGAGAAAACCCAGCTTAAACTCAACATAGTCCGGAGGATACTCTACAAGCTCTATGATGCGGGGGTGGCAAGCTACAAGAGAAGCAAGGACCCTGAAACACAGTGGTACACCTACACATGGAAATTTGAACCAGAAAAGGTTACAGAGATGATAAAGAGGAAGCACAGTGAAATAGTTAAAAAACTCAGGGAAGCCCTGGACTTTGAGGAGAACAACATGTTCTTTGTATGTGTAAACGGCCATTACCGCTTCACCTTCGATGAGGCTGCTGAAGAGAACTTCACATGCCCTGAATGTGGCTCTGAGATGGAATTCATGGACAACTCTGAAATAATACAGCAGCTGAAGGATGAGCTGAGCCTCTACGAAAACAACGGTTTTGATACCGCCCACACCCATACTCTGAATTCCTAGAAATCACGAATTTTTGATTAAAAGGGTGTTGTCTTGAGCATCCACCTACTTAGAAGTGCTGGATGTCCCGAATGGGTTGTTGACCACTCACTGGCCGTCAGAAAAAAGGCCCTTGAACTGGCAGGAAACCTCCCTGTTAACAGAGAACTTGTTGAAGAGGGTGCCCTGCTTCATGATATAGGTCGCTGCAGGACCAGTGGAGTTGATCATGCAGTTGAGGGGGCCCGCATCCTAAGGAAACTCGGTTACCCTGTGGAGGTCATCAGGATAGTTGAGAGGCACGTGGGTGCGGGAATACCTGAGGATGAGGCTGATGCCCTGGGACTTCCACCTGGAAACTACATGCCAGAGACCCTTGAAGAGAAGATTGTTGCCCACGCAGATAACCTCATAAATGGTTCAGATGAGGTTGATATTGATTTTGTCATTAAAAAATGGTCTGATCGCCTTGGAAAGAATCATCCATCAATAGATCGCCTCAGACAACTTCATGAAGAAATCATGGAGATGTCAAAATAGTATGACATTATAACAGCAGGCCACACATCCCAATCCACACGTGTTTGCCAGACCATCACCATTAATTACATGAAGACGTTATAACTTACTAAGAGCCAACTGCAGCGGGGGTTGTTATGAAGGAACAGGACAGGGAATGTTTATGCCCGGATTGCCCGAGTTATCCCGGTCACGGGGACGATGAGATGCTCTTCTGTGCCAGAGGCAGCAGCAGATACGAGGTTAATGAAAGGGGATGTCTCTGCGCATCATGCCCTGTTTATCAGAAATATGGTCTCAGGGAACTCTATTTCTGTAACACAGAATCACTGAATGGCATCCGTATGAGGAGAGAAGGTCGCTCCGAGAATCACAGGGACTACATGAACATAATCCATATCAAGGAGGCTGCAGGAACAGGTGAAGCGCCCATGGAGTCAATGGGATCTCAAAAGAGGCTGCCAGTGGGACTTGATGACATACACTTTGTACCGGCACAGGTGTCCTCCATACCCCTGAACGCAGAGGACCCTGTGAAAACAGAGGTGACCATAGGTAAGATGGCGGACAAACCCCTAGAACTGAGCTCACCTCTAATGATAAGCGGTATGAGCTATGGTGCAGTCTCAAAAAACACAAGGATGGCCATTGCATCCGCTGCAGCCAGACTGGGGATCGGCTTCAATTCAGGTGAGGGGGGTGTCCTTGAATATGAAATGGAGAAGGCTGGAGATTACCTCATAGTCCAGTATTCAACAGGGAGATTCGGGGTCACAGAGGATATACTTCAGAGGGCCGCCGCCATAGAGATAAGATTCGGTCAGGGTGCATACCCCGGTAAAGGGAGTTATCTGCCAGCTGACAAGATCACAGGTGATGTGGCAAGGGTCCGTGGGCTTAAAGAAGGTGAGGGCTCATATTCTCCCGCACATCACCCTGACATCAGAAACCCTGAGGAGCTCAGAGAGAAGGTATCATACCTAAGGGAACTCTCTGGAGGTTCTCCTGTTGGTGCCAAGATCGGATGTGGAAACGTTGAGGACGATGTGAAAGCCCTCCTTGATGCCGGTGTTGACTTCATAGCTCTCGATGGATTTGGAGGGGGTACCGGGGCTGTTAACCCCCATATAAGGGACAGCACAGGCATACCACTCATTGCAGCCATACCCCGGGCCGCCAAGGTTACTGTCAACGAGGGCCTTGAGGGTAGAGTATCCCTGATTGCAGGGGGAGGCCTCAGGACAGGGGCTGATATGGCCAAATGCCTTGCCCTGGGTGCAGATGCAGTTTACATAGGTACCGCGGCCCTTATTGCCATGAACTGCCAGCAGCACAGGCTATGCCACACAGGGATGTGTCCAACGGGTATAACCACCCATGACCCCACCCTTGTGAAGCACCTTGACGCCAGAAAGGCTGCTGAACGGCTTGAAAACTATATAAAGGTATCAACAGCCGAAATCGCTGATTTTGCAAGGATAACCGGAAAGGATGATATTAAAAAACTGAATCACGAGGACCTTGTGGCCCTTAAAAAGGATGTGGCAGAACTCACAGGTCTCAGATGGCTGAATGGCCTTTAACCCACAGTAAGGAGTCATGATAAAATCAGAACTGATAGGATGAAGGTTATATGTTCAATTGAAGAATCACTCCACCGCCCCGAGGCTGTGAGGTGGCGCGAGAGAATGAAACTGATGAAGCCCCTCGGGGAGGTTGTGGTGGTGCTCCCATGCAGCATGAAGAAACCCTACTCCACCTCAAGGTCCCACAGAAAATTCATGAGGGTCACCAGGGGATTCCAGGAACTCATACTCACATCACCCTTCGGCATATGCCCCCGGGAGATGGAGAATACACATCCAATATCATCATATGATGTTTCAACCACGGGGGAATGGTCCCATGAGGAGAAAAAACTTTCAGGAGAACTTCTAAGAGACTACGTGGCTGACCTTGATGTTATAGCCCATGTTGATGGGGGGTACCTTGAGGTCTGCGAGGAGTACCTTGACGCCTTCACCCCCACAGCCACCACCTCAAGGCCCGCCTCCCCAGAGGCCATTCACAGGCTTGGAAGGGAACTTGAAGGCTATGAAAAGATAGGGGCGCGGGAAAGGATGCTCCATATGCTGCGCTCGGTGGCAGTATACCAGTTCGGGGAGGGTGCAGACGTTATCATACCCGATGACTGCAGGGTGAGGGGGAGATACAACAGGCGGATCCTCACCCAGGATGGTTCAGAGATAGGCACCCTGATGATGGACCGTGGGCTCATCTCACCATCCCTTGAGGGCGCGGCATCCATTTACAGCCTCGGCGTGAAATGGGTTGAGATAGATTTCAGGCTGGAGAGCAACACACTATTTGCACCTGGTGTGGTGGACGCCGACAGGGAAATAATACCCAACGATGAGGTTGTAATAGTTCGTGAAGGAGATGTCGTGGGTGTTGGAAGGGCTGTTTTATGTGGCGAGGAGATGGTGAAGGCAGAGCGTGGTGTTGCTGTCAGGTTAAGGCGCAGAAAAAGTTTAAAATAACCCTTATTTCATTATCTGATGGCTTAAAATTCTTTTTCAGGGCGGCTGATAATGGACATGTTTAAATAGGGTTAACTTAAAAATAGAGAATCACCACAGTGATTATCAAAATACCAGCTGAGGTAATAATAATGTCAGAAGAACTCTTGGAAAAGGTTAAGGAAGCTCTCAAAAAGGTTGCAGACCCACACATGGGTATAAGCATAGTGGAGATGGGTCTTGTTGAAAACATCGAAATCGAGGAGAAGGGTGAAACCATTGCAAAGATAACGATCCGGCCCACAAACCCTGGGTGCATGAGCGCCGCCAGGATGGCCATGGATGCAAGAACTGTTGCAGAGGAGGTTGAGGGCATCGACCGGGCCGAGATCACAGTGGAAGGCCATATGATGGCAGATGCCATAAGTGAAATGGTAAATAAATGATATCAGTCTCATGCCGGGTTTTCCTGAAACCATTGCCATTGTGGGCGTGCCAGGTGTGGGAAAAACCACCCTATGCAGGATTCTCTCTGAAAAACTGAATCATACCTTCATCAATTATGGAGAACTGATGCTTGAAGTTGCAGGGGAGAGAGGCCTTGCAGGTACACTGGAGGAACTTTTCAGCCTCCCGATGGATCTGCAGCACAGCATCTGGCGTGAAGCCGCCCACAGAGTATCTGAAATGAAGGGGGTGCTCGTGGATCTCCACGGACTTGATAGGTCACCCCTCGGTTACCTTGTTTCACTTCCGGTGGAGTTCATAACCCCTGATCTCATCATAATCCTTGAATCAGACCCCCTGGATATACTTAGAAGGAGGATTGCTGACTCCAAAAGGAGAATGCATGATACTCCCTCAAGTCTTATGGAGCACATGGAGCTACTTCGAACAGCAATGTTCGTATGCGCAGCCCTCATGGGATCCATCGTCAGTGTGGTTGAAAACAGGACTCCTGAAGGGGCCGCCTCTGAAATCACTGAGATCATCAAAGCAGCAGAGGAACTCGAGATTTTACGGGGTTGATGCTGGAAAACCCTGAATTCCCCAGACAGAAAAGCATATATATGAGGAATTCCAAAAGTTGGAATCACCCCCTGATTCTTAAATACTTCATGGGCCCGTGGCTCAGGTGGTTAGAGCGCACGGCTGATAACCGTGAGGCCCTGGGTTCGAATCCCAGCGGGCCCATTACTTTTACAGGTTCTGAGTTAAGGATGCGAAATCTTCCAGTAAACGGAGTGCAGCTCCAGATTCAACTGTTTCTCTTGCAGCTTCTGTTCCACCTTCAAGTGTATCCTCCATTTCCGCAAGGTATATCAGTGCCCCTGCATTCGCAAGGGCGATATCCAGGCGCGATTTCCTCTCAGGCGTATCATG
This sequence comes from Methanothermobacter sp., assembly GCF_030055425.1. Taxonomy (NCBI): domain Archaea; kingdom Methanobacteriati; phylum Methanobacteriota; class Methanobacteria; order Methanobacteriales; family Methanobacteriaceae; genus Methanothermobacter; species Methanothermobacter sp. The sequence continues at coordinate 19,588 of NZ_JASFYE010000007.1, read as the reverse complement.
CACTCCAGCGAGGACATCCAGAAACATTCTGAGGTTTCCATCAACAGTTGATGCCGCCTTCAGGTGCCGTAGCTGCCCAACATCAACACCGAAATCCGATGGCATGAGCCTCTCGATCCCTATCTCATCATCCTCAAGGAAACCCACAAGGGTTGGGCCCACCGTGGATATCTCATCCATCGCAGGGTTCATGTTACCATCAAAGCCATGGACAACCATCGCCCTTTTCACACCAAGGTTTCTGAGGACCTCTGCAACTGGACCCACAAGGTAGGGGTCAAAGACCCCCAGGAGCTGTACCTCTGCTGATGCAGGGGATGTTAGGGGCCCCAGTATGTTGAATACCGTCTTAAAGCCAAGTTCCCTCCTTACTGGTGCCGCCCTGGCGGTTGCCCTGTGGAAGAGTGGTGCAAACATGAAGGCTATTCCCAGGGTTTCAAGGGACCTTCGTGCAGCCTCAGGTCCCAGTTCTATGTTGACCCCCGCGGCCTCCAGTATGTCTGCACCGCCACATGAACCTGTAACAGCCCTGTTACCGTGTTTTGCCACCTTAACACCGGCTGCGGCGGCTATTATTGCCGCTGCGGTGCTCACATTGTAGGATTTGAACCTGTCACCCCCTGTTCCACATGCATCAACGACCCTCATGGATTCAGGGGTTTTAACCTTCACGGCCCTCTCCCTCATTGCCCTTGCAAAGCCTGTGATCTCCTCCACGGTCTCCCCCTTCATTGCAAGGGCTGTGAGTAATGAGGCGATCTTCACATCCCCCAGTTCACCATCCATTATCATCTCCATTAAATCGTGGGCCTCATCCTCACTGAGGTTCCTGAAGTCCATTATATCATTCATTATCCTCTCAAACCTCATCTGGACCCCCCTGCAGCGTTCTTCATTTTTCTGACCATTTCGTATATCTCCAGGAGCATCCTCTCCCTGTCATCAAGATTCCTGGATATCATGTCTATGATTGCGCTTCCAACTATAACCCCATCGGCACCTGCTTCAGCAAGCATCCTCACATGTTCTGGCTGTGAAACGCCAAAGCCAACCATCACAGGAAGGCTTCCTGCCCCCTTAACCCTCTCTATGAGTTCAAGTGTGCTCTCCTCAACCCTGGACCTTGCACCGGTGACCCCCATGACCGATACAAGGTAGTGGAACCCTGATGAAACCTCTGAGATCATTTTGAGGCGTTGGTTGTCTGTTGTGGGTGCAACTATGAATATCTGATCAATACCATACTTTTCAGCCGCCCTGAGGGCATCGCCGGCCTCCTCAGGGGGAAGGTCCGCCGCGAGGATACCTGTAACACCGGCCCCGGCGGCCCTCCTGTAGAATTCATCAACACCCATCCGGTATATCAGGTTGTAGTATACAAGAAGACCCACAGGTACTGAGGTGAATTCCCTTATCCTCTCTATCAGCCTGAAGCAGTCATCGGTGGTCATCCCGGAATTTAAAGCCCTCAGATCAGCCTCCTGCACACTTGTACCATCTGCTATGGGGTCAGAGAATGGGAAACCTATTTCAAGGGCATCTGCACCGGCATCCACAAGTGTCCTTATGATTTCAACCGATGTCTCCATGTCAGGGTCCCCTGCAACCACGAAGGGGACAAAGGCACATCCCTCAACCCTGCTGAACATTTCAGCGTAATTCATATAACTCCCCACTCCAGTACTATGTATATCGTTCTGAGTTACTCTAGCGTAATTCATACATCCACCCCCAGAAGGCCCGCTGCAAGGAACATGTCCTTGTCTCCCCTTCCTGAAAGGTTAACTATAACATTCTTTCCCCTGTTTTCAGGTTTTGAGGCGTATTTTTCAAGGCATGCTATGGCATGGGCGCTTTCAAGCGCCGGCATTATACCCTCACATCTTGAGAGGAGTTTGAAGCCCCTGAGGGCCTCGGCGTCGGTTATGGGCTCATACCTTGCCCTTCCAGTCTCCATGAGGTATGCATGCTCTGGGCCAACCCCTGGATAATCGAGGCCCGCCGAAACCGAATGGGCCTCATTTATCTGCCCATCGTCATCCTGGAGTACATATGAAAGTGAACCGTGCAGTACACCCTCTGAACCGGCAGATAGGGTTGCACCATGGTTTCCTGACTCTATACCTTCACCCCCTCCCTCTGCACCTATCAGTTCAACGTCATCTTCCAGGAAGGCCGAGAATATACCTATGGCGTTGCTACCTCCGCCAACACAGGCTATTATGGTATCAGGGAGTTCACCCTCAATTTCAAGTATCTGTTCCCTGGCCTCCCTGCCTATGACGCTCTGGAAGTGCTTCACCATGGTGGGGTAGGGGTGGGGGCCCATGGTGGATCCTATCAGATAGTGGGTGTCCTCCACGCTGCTTATCCAGTCCCTCATGGCCTGGTTTATGGCGTCCTTAAGTGTCCTTGAACCTGAATCAACAGGTATGACCCTTGCACCTGAGATCTCCATCCTGAAGACGTTGAGTTTCTGTCTCTCAACATCCTCGGTTCCCATGTAGACATCAACTTCCATCCCGAAGAGGGCGCCTGCTGCTGCAGTTGCTATTCCATGCTGCCCTGCACCTGTCTCTGCTATCAGCCTCCTCTTACCCATATACCTCGCGAGGAGTGCCTGGCCTATTGTATTGTTTATTTTATGGGCCCCAGTATGCAGCATATCCTCCCTCTTGAGGTAGACATTGCATCCAAGTTTCTCTGAGAGGTTCCTGGCGTGGTACAGACCTGTTGGTCTTCCTGCGTACTCCCTCAGGTAGTGGTCCAGGTCCTCATTGAACCTCCTATCCTTACTGTAGTGGAGGAATGCCGCCTCAAGCTCCTCAAGTGCAGGTATGAGGAGTTCTGGCACGAATATTCCCCCATATTTACCGAATTTACCATCCATTATCATGATAAAACACCTATAATTTTTCAATTGCCCCTTTTCTGGAGGGGAGTCCCTCAATGTAGTCCATGAGTTCAGCCATCATCTCATGGTCCTTTACACCCGGCTCAGCCTCAATTCCTGAGTTGAAGTCCAGGCAGTCGAATTTCGATACATATTCCATGTTTTTCCTGACAAATTCCAGTGTAAGGCCCCCTGCAAGTGTAACCCTCAGGGAGGGATCCATTCCCCTTACAAGGGCCAGTAACTCAAGGCCATCTGAGGGGGGTATTATCTTCCCTGTGCCCCCTGTTTTTCCGCCTGCAGCCGAGTCAAGGATCAGGCCGGATACTCCCTGAAATTCATGTCCGCAGATGTAGGAAGAAAGTGGGGGGATGGCGAGGGTCAGCTCCAGACTGTATCCATCATCATGGAGGGACTCATGGATTCTTCCAGCTGTTTCAGGACTTACAGAGTGAAGCTGTATCCTTTCTATACCTGTTTCATCTATGGCCTCCCTTATCCTACTGGTTTCTGATGTCTCAAGGACAAGAACCGCCTTTTCATCCGGTATGATGGAGGAGAGTTCCGCCACATCCCCCAGTTCAAGGTGCCTTGGCGACCTGCGGATATGTATGAATCCCAGTAAATCGGCCCCAAGTGAATCTGCAAGGACAACGTCCTCCTCCCTGGTGAGCCCACAGATCTTGATCTTCATATGACTCATCCCTGTCCCCAGAGATTGCTCATGCGAACTGTTCAAAGAATTCATCCCCTGAGTACCTCTTTCTGCCAGGTCTGCAGGATTTAACAGCTGCCATTATCTCATCAAGGAGTTCCCGTGGATCACTGGCCAGCATGAGGGAGGTTCCTATGAGCAGTGCATCCGCCCCGCAGCCTGCAAGGATCTCAGCATCCTCAGGTCCCCTGACCCCGCTTTCTGATACCATGAGCAGGTCATCAGGTACCAGGGGGGCCAGGGCCCTTGTCCGCTCAAGGTCAACCTCGAGTGTTTCCAGGTTTCTGTTGTTAACTCCTATGATCTCTGCCCCGGCCTCTATGGCCCTGTATATGTCGATTGCGCTGTGACACTCCACCAGGGGCTCCATTGAGAGTTCCCTGCAGGTTTCGATCCCTGATTCAAGGTCAGGGCAAACCCCGGTTATTAGGAGAACCGATGATGCCCCTGATGCCCTTGCCTGGTATATCTGGTACTCGTCCACCACGAAGTCCTTCATGAGAAGGGGTATGCCATATTCTGAAGCCTCCCTGAGGAACTCGATGGAGCCCTGAAAGTACCTGTTCTCTGTTATAACAGAAACAGCGTCTGCACCCTCCCTGTACACCTCCATCATCTCATGGAGGCCTCTCCCATATGTCCTCCCTGAGGAGGGGGATGCCCTTTTATATTCACATATGAGTGATACCCTGTTTCCTGTGAGGGCATCGGTGAAACTCAATGGTTCGTCCAGGGATGTTAATTCATCCCTGAGCTCCTCAAGGGGCTTTTTTCTGGATAAATTTTTGATCTCAAGTTTTCTTGACCTTATTATCTCCTGAAGTATGGACATGTGATCACATCCTGAGGAAGTTCTCAAGTATGTCCCTCCCGTGGGGGGTTCCTGCGGATTCCGGGTGGAACTGTAACCCGTAGACTGGATACTTCCGGTGTCTTATGGCCATTATGGTGCCGTCAGGTGCAGATGCAGATACCAGGATGTCCTCAGGCACCCCATTACACTCACATCTCAGTGAATGGTACCTTGTGGCCAGGAAGGGATTTGGAACTCCCCTGAAGAGTTCTGACCCGTCATGGAAGACCTGGCTGATCTTCCCATGAACAGGTTCCGCGTAACCAACAGCACCGCCAAAGTAATGGAATATCCCCTGGTGCCCGAGGCAGACACCCAGTATGGGTCTATCAGTGAATTCACCTATCACATCACCGCATATGCCAAAATCTTCCCTCTTAATGGGGTTGCCTGGACCCGGGGAGATTATTATCTTCTCAGGGTCAAGGTCCCTAACATCATCAATGTCCACCTCATCGTTTCTCACAACCAGGATATCTGCAGAATCCATTTCCATCAGGATCTCCCCTGCCATCTGGTAGAGGTTGTGGGTGAATGAGTCATAGTTATCGATTATCAGGATCAACTTCTTCACCTGCCACTTCCATTGTAGGGCAGCTGAGCACCCATAAGATGCTCAGTGTCAGCTGCCATTTCCATTGATTTTATAAGGGCCCTGGCCTTATTCTGGCATTCCAGATATTCCATCTCCGGGATGGAGTCATGCACTATCCCTGCTCCTGCCTGGATTCTCCCTGTTTTCCCCTGGCATACCATTGACCTTATGGTTATTGCGAAGTCCGCGTTTCCATTGAGTGAGAGGTAGCCGAGTGCACCTGCATAGGCATTTCTTGGAACACCCTCAAGGGACTCTATTATCTCCATTGCCCTTATCTTTGGTGCTCCGCTCACGGTGCCTGCAGGAAAAACAGCCCCCAGTGCATCAATCGCGTCAATTCCATCCCTCAATTTACCGGTTACATGGGAGAGTATGTGCTGCACATGGGAGAACCTCTTTATGGTCATGTATTCAGGCACCTCCACCGAGCCAAACTCCGAGACCCGCCCTATATCGTTCCGGGCCAGGTCAACCAGCATGAGGTGCTCTGCAAGTTCCTTCTCATCAGATAAAAGATCAGAGGCTATCACCCTGTCCTCCTCTTCTGTCCTTCCTCTGGGACGCGTTCCTGCAATAGGGAAGGTTTCAGCCCTTCTATCCTCAACCCTGACAAGCATCTCGGGGCTTGAGCCGGTTATCTCCCTTTCACCCAGTTTAAGGTGGTACATGTATGGGGAGGGGTTGATCCTCCTGAGGGATTCATAGAATGCCAGCCTGTCTCCCCTCAGCCTGTAATCTGTGGCATTGGAGAGCACTGCCTGAAATATTTCACCCTCCCTTATCCTCTCCTTGGCCTCAAGGACCATGTCCATGTACCTCCTCTTTGAGAGGAGTGTTCTTTCCCTCCTGTATCCAAGGCTCCCCGTGGGGACATCATCCCCAAGAAGAGGGGATATATCAGGTAGCCTGTTGCCGTGACGGCTGATGTAACTGCATTTCCCTGTCAGGTGGTTGAACATGATACCATCAAGGAAGAGTCCAAATTCAAAATCAGGGAAATCACCTTCACTGAGCCTGATGGTGTCAAAGAATCTTGCGGCCTGATAGGATATGTAACCCACGAGACCCCCACAGAATCCTCCGGACTTTTTTTCCATCTTCAGAAATCCCCTGAGGTCCTCGAATGGGTTTTTTGAATCAAACTCCTCCCTGGAATCGCCATCATCAACCTCAATGACCCCTTCACGGGCCCTTATTATCATCTCAGGTTCAAATCCAATGAAGGAGTACCTTGCAAGTCCAGTGTCACTTTCCATGGACTCCAGAAGGAATGAAGACTCATATTCAGAATAGATACTTTTGAATACTTCAAAGGGTTCTCTGAATTCCAGTTTTTCTTTTATGGGTTTTTCCAGGTTTATAATGCCAAAAACATTCACTCCCATGCATTCCTATCACCTTAATTAATCCACAAAGTACTTATACATGAAAGTACTATTTAAATCTTGCCTGTATAATAATGTACATTGATGTGGTGTGTTTATGTGGAATCAGATAAAGCACAGGTTCGAAAGATATCCGTCGAGAATGGATGTTGCAAGGAAAATCATAGAGCTGGGACTCAGAATAGACCCTGATGGAAAGGTCTACTGTGATGACGTTGAAATAAATGACGTTGCCCTTGCAAGGGCCATAGGTGTTGACAGGAGAACAGTAAGGGCAACAGCAGAAACCATCCTGGAGGACGAAAAACTCAGGGGGATATTCCATAACCTCAGACCCGCAGGGGCACTCCTGAGGGACGCTGCAGCCGAACTTGACTTTGGTGTTGTGGAGATAGAGGCAGAGGCCCGTAACCCAGGGATACTTGCCGCCGCTGCAGAGCTGATATCCAGTAGCGGCATAACAATAAGGCAGGCACATGCAGGGGACCCTGAACTGGATGAAAATCCGAAACTTACCATAATAACAGAAAAACCTATCCCCGGCAGTCTACTCAGGGAATTCCTGAAAATAGATGGTGTTAAAAGGGTGTCGATATACTGAAGGACTTCAGTACACCATTGCAGCAAAAATAAACCAGAACCTTTAAAATTAAATGGAATCCTGGAAATTCAAATTTCCAGGTTATCCTCCTCTTCAAGGGCCTTTAGAAGTTCATCCCAGGCCTCCAGGGACTCCCTGGCCGCCTCGTCAGACATGACCTCAATGGCGTAGCCTGAGTGAACAAGCACATACTTGCCCTCCGCAACGTCATCCACAAGATCAAGTTTCACCTGTTGCCTCACACCACCAAAGTCGACGGTGGCAACATTATCCTCACTGTCAATTTCAATAATCTGAGCAGGTGCTGCAATACACATTCAATAACCCTCTCCAAATTAATAGGATTAAAGTCAAAAAATTACACTGTCAGTAATTAGATAAAGATTTGTGACATATAAATATTTGTGGGAAATAACCATTCAGAATTAATACAGGTGCGTCCTATGAAGTGTGTTGTGATAGGGGGAGGTCCCGCAGGAAGGGCCGCGGCCATGGAACTTGCAGCCCTTGAAAACGACGTTACAATCCTTGAAAGGAAATTCATCGGGGGAACATGCCTGAATGAGGGATGTATGGTTGTGTGTGGTCTGAACGACGTTGCAAGATTCCTGGATGAAGCCCGCCAGTTGAGGAAACTTGGTGTCATCGACCTTGAATACTCCACAGACTACAGGAAAATATCAGAGGGTGTGAGAAAAACACTCGACAGGATAAGGCATGTTACAGAAAGGGAGACACGTGATGCTGGTGTTGAGATAGTATACGCCGACGCAGAGGTCTCAGAGGGTAAGGTAATCGCAGGGGATGATGAACTCCCCTATGAAAGGCTCATAATAGCAACAGGGGCCAGGCCCAGCATCCCCCCAATTGAGGGCGCTGAAAAAGCCATAACCTACAGGGACGTGCTGGATCTTGACAGGATCCCTGAGAAACTCGTGATAATAGGTGGGGGTGTAATTGCAGCGGAATTTGCAGGCATATTCTCCTCCCTTGGATCAGATGTGACCGTGGTATCAAGAAGCGAGTTCCTTGGCAAACTTGACCCCCTCATCAGGGATTACGTTATGAGGAAACTTCTGAAAGACGTCAGAATCCTTGAGAATACATCCACCACCTCAATAGATGAGGATGGTGCCGAAACATCAGCCGGCCGCATTGAAGGCCTCACCCTCCTTGCAACGGGTCAGAGGCCAAACTCAGAGTTCCTTGATGGGTTCGTTGAGCTCAGAGAAAACGGTGCAGTTAAGGTTAATGAGCGTATGGAGACCTCAAGAAAACACGTCTACGCGGCAGGCGACGTTACAGGTGGCCACGGAACAACACCCGTTGCAAGGATGGAAGGCGTGGTGGCAGGGCTCAATGCAGCGGGTGTTGAGAGGCGAATTGACTACCGGCATCTTCCCTACGCAATATCACTGGGGTACGATGTTGGCTTCATCGAAACCGGGGATCCTGAGGGTAGGGAGGCTGTTATACCAGGTCTTGCAGGTCCAGGTTCCTTCTGGAGTGTCCCTGAGGGGAAAACAGGGTTAAATAAGGTTAGAATCCAGGATGATGGCACTGCAACTGCAGTTTACGCAGTTGCACCGGGTGCCCGGTTGATAATGCCCTACCTTTCACTGCTAATGCGAATGGGTGTTTCAATGTATGAATTTGAGGACTTCGTGGAGACACACCCCTCAACGGATGGTGTATACAAGCTCATGAGGTTCCTCTCAAGGTACTGACTTAACAGCCTCCTCAGATAAGATACCAATACAAGGGGGGGCGCACTCCAAACTCAAGACACTGATTTAACTGCCTCCTCCTCTATAATTTCAGCTATCCTATCTGCCGACCCCATTACATCACCACTGTAGGCCTCCGCCGCCCTCCTCATATCATCTGAAGCCTCAAGTGCCCTCAAAATAGCCCCATCTATACCATCAAGGTCTGTCTCCAGCACGGCCCCCCTGAAGACAGCACCCATGTTATGGTACCTTCCATACTTGACACCCCTCAGTGCCACCACCGGCACCCTCATTGCAATGGCCTCATGGACCATCACCCCATCATCAGAGAGCACCACAAGGTCAGCGAGGCTGTAGAGGTCACTGACCCAGTCTATGTAGCCCAGGTTGATTATCCCCTCACGGTCCACCATCCGCCCGTATTCCTCCCTGAGGGGGTGCCCCACAACTGTGATGTTTGCACTGAGATCTGATTCTGCCATTTTAACCGCGGCCTCGGCCATCATCCTGAAGAGGGATGAACCCGAGGAGAAAACAATGGTTGGTTTCTCAGGGTCAAATTCAGGGGGCATCCTTTGAATGGCCCTTTCAGGATCCCCCAGTGTTATATCAGGGCTGATGGGTGAATATACGCTCTCAACTCCCTCAGCGTCCTTTCCAAATAGGCTGGACTCTGGAAGCGCCACGTTCCTGTTGAGGCGGGTGCAGACCCGTGCATCGGTTGGGGTTATAAGAACACCCACAGCAGGCACTCCGGTAATTCTTGCGGCAAGGCAGCCCACCACCGCGCCCCCGCCTATCACGCCAACAACCACATCCGGTTTGATCTTCCTTATCAGCCTTCCTGTCTCGTAAACCGCCCTCAGGGTCCTGAAAGCAGCCTTCAGTAGTTTCAGCCTGCTTGCTGCGTGGCCCCCTGCCTGGGGTATCCTGACCCTGTGCCAGTCGATACCCCTCTTTTTGAGGAGTATCCCGGGGGCGCTGTGATCAAGTGCAAATTCGCATTCAAATCCTCTCTTCTCAAGTGCACTGGCTATGTTTAGTGCTGTTATTGCGTCTCCACCCATTCCCCGACCTGTTACAGTGAAAAGTGCCTTCATATGATCACCATGATTTCAGTGAAAAACCCATGAAATGTAACGGGAGATTCTATATCTGCAAAATAGGTTTAAATATTATACATTAAATAAGTGGTTAATATGAACATACCCCCATATAATAAGAGGCCCGACATGGGGCGCCTCAGGGAGATCGTAAGGGTAATGGGCAAGTACCACTTCGGGAACATACTTGAGGCCATAGGCCTCAAAAACAGACTCTTTGAAAGCCTCAAACTCTACATAAGGAGCCCTGAGGAGATCCATGAACCGGCCCCAGTACGCCTCAGGCTCGTCCTTGAAGAACTGGGGACAACCTTCATCAAACTGGGCCAGGTGCTGAGCACCAGGGCGGACCTTGTGGGCAGGGAAATAGCAGATGAACTGGCCAAGCTTCAGGACGAGGCGCCGCCGTTCCCCTTCAGGGATGTCAGGAGGGTTATCGAATCTGAACTTGGTAAGCCACTGGAGGATATCTTTTCAGAATTCCATGAGGAACCCCTTGCATCGGCATCCATAGGTCAGGTCCACAGGGCACGTTTGAAAAGCGGGGAGGCTGTTGCCGTTAAGGTGCAGCGCCCGGGTATAGCCACCACCGTGAAAAGTGATATTATACTCATGAAGTACCTTGCAAAGCTTGCAAATGACCGTATCCCGGGTCTCGAGTACTACAATCTCCCGGGTATAGTGGCGGAGTTTGAAAGGGCCATCAGGAAGGAACTGGACTACCACCAGGAGGCCAACAACGCTGAGAGATTCAGGGCCATGTTCCTTGATGACGAAACCGTTTACGCCCCCTACGTCTACCGGGAATACTCCACCAGCAGGGTGCTGACCATGGAGTACGTTGAGGGGGTTAAACTCACAGAGATCCTTGAATCAGACATAAAATTCAATGCACGAACAATAGCAGAGCGGGGTGCCCGTTGCTACTTCAGGCAGATATTCATACACGGCTTCTTCCACGCCGACCCACACCCAGGCAATATACTCGTCCAGAGGGGTAATGTACTGTGCTTCCTGGACTTCGGGATGATGGGCCACCTTGACCGTTCATTCCGGGACAAACTGGCTGAACTCTTCATTCTGCTCATGAACTACGATGTGAACGGTATAGTGAGCCAGCTGAGGTACATGAATATCCTCACAGAGGATACAGACCTTGAAGAGGTCAAGTACGATATAATAGACCTCCTTGATCGCTACTATGGTGCCGACGTTAAGAAGGTTGGGGAGATCCTCACAGAATTCACAATGCCTGAGATGATAATGAAGCACAGGATAAGGATCCCCCGTGACTTCGTGCTCCTTGCAAGGGTCATGAGCATGGCAGAGGATCTTGGTGAGCGCCTGGATCCCAGATTCAATGGACTTGAGGTTGCATGGGAGATGACCTACAGCCTCATCAGAAAACGCCTGAATCCCCTGCGGAACCTGGACGAGGTCCCCTCAACTCTCATAGAACTTGAACACATAGTGAACGATCTCCCACGCGGTGTTATAAGGGCGCTCCAGCGGCTGGAGGAGGGTAAACTCAAGATGGAACTTGAGCACAGGAACCTCGATGAGATATCAAGGAGAATTGAAAGATCAACCAACAGGATATCTGTGGCCATGCTGGTATCAGCCCTCATAATAGGCTCATCACTGGTCGCAATCCCAAAGGAGGCCCTGATACTCCAGAAGTTCCCCTTCCTGGGGCTTTTCGGTTTTGCTGTGAGTTTCCTCATAGCCCTTGCACTCATAATTTCAATCATAAAGTCAAGGAAGATGACCTGAGGGATCAGGACTCCGGGAGCCGGGACGCATGGGGGTTGAAAAGTAGCCTTCTGAACCCCAGCGAAATCAGGAAGGGGTTCCTGATTCTGAAAGCCCTCCTACCGAGTATGATCCTCCTTAAAAGATCCCCGAGACCTCCGCCTGTCATGACATCCATATAAAGATCCCCGAGGGTGGGGTTCTCAATTTTAAGTCTCTTCTCAAGGAATTCTGAGAGATTGCCCCTCCTTAAAATGGCCGTTACAAGGGGTGTGAGGAGAAAGAGCACCAGGAGAAGCCACGGCCCCCCTGAACTGTAGAATAAGAGGCCGAGGGCAACTGCGAAGCTGTGGTTTCCAACCTCCCCCATCATTACCCTCCCCATGTAATCAAGTGGTGAGTACGCCAGTGCCACCACCATGATGAGAAGGGCAAGGTGGATGCCTGAACCTGTTACGACCGCTGCAGGGAGTGCCAGGAGGGACATGATGACAGTCACGGTGCAGGCCACACCCGGCTGCATGTCGGCAATATTCAATGGCTGTACCATGAGTGCCACAAGGAGCCCCCATGCCCCCATGAAGGGGTAGGTGATGAGGAAGACTCCCAGTATACCCAATCCCCTTGAAAGCTGCCCCCACTCAATGGGAAGGTTCATTATCCCTCTTCTTCCAGCAAGGTCATCAATAAAGGCCAGAACCCCCATTACAGCAATAGGCACGTTAAATGGTGGGGGTGTGAATATGGAGAGTGCTGCCCATGGAACAATACCGGCACCGCGGGGTGTGCCACCCCTCACATCAGTGTAGAGATTTGAATTTTTAAAGAGGGATATGATGGCCGCAGCAGCAGGTGTCAGTACAAGCACAGCGACAGCCGCTAAAAGCAGGTCCCAGTCATAAATCAACATAAGCATGTTCTCCCACCCCGTCTGTGATCATCCTATGAACCCCTCCGATGTCTGAACAATTACCCTTCTGAGGCCCCCGTCAAGCATCAGGTCACGAACCACAATCATTTCAGAAACCGAGGGCCTCTTTATGTTTTTAAGCCTGAACTCGGGCCTGTAGTCAAGGAGGGTTACCTGGACGTCTGGACTGACAGAGGCTATCTCAGACGCCATTTCAGCAATCTCCCCGGTGGATATGAGTGCCCTGTTGTATGGGACCCCCAGGCCCATGAATATTCCATCATGCTCCTCAGATATGTACCTGAAGGCATTCCAGGCGTTTTCAAGGTACACACTGGCTTTCTCAGTGTCGCTGAGCCCTGCTATCCCCATGAATGTCTCCAGCCTCCTACCCTTGAGGTCAATTCCTATCCGGTTCATGCCGGCCTCAACAAGTTCATCAATGTATCCCTGGGTGAGCACGGTGCCATTTGTGTCCACGTGAATGTTGATCCCCCCATCAAGTTCCCTTATCCTCCTCACTGAACCGGAGAGCCATGACCTGTTAAGTGTGCATTCACCGCCAGAGAACGTCACGGTGCCTGTCCTGTAAATCGATTCAACCCCAAGGAGTATCATTGCGGTTTCTTCAGGGTCAAGCAAAGTGTCACCCCTGGTGAACGCCACCTGGCTGTTCTGGCACTGGGGACACCTCAGGTTGCATCCATGGGCGAAGCACACCACCTCAACGGGGCCATCCCCCTTTTCACTGAAGGGTGTCCCCACTCCCCCAGCAGTGTGGGGGCCGAAGTTGCTCACATACCTGAGTGGTGGTTCAGGTATGGTCTCTATGACCATCCCCTCCTCAAGGGGTGTTACACAGGACTGCACCGTCCTGCCATTTGCTGATACAGCGCAGGCCCAGCATCCGCCTGTACCGCATGGTGAGAATAATTCGCCCTCACAGGGAATGTCACTTACCCTGATACCTGCAACCTCAAGGGCGTCCCCCACGGTGCCGGTGGCCATGACATCTTCACTGTTTACTGTCACCCTGTACTCTGTATCATCCCTACTCCCTGGAACAACTGCGCCCTCAGGGCATACCCGCTGGCAGGCCCCACACCCTGAACATTTTCCGCTGCACTGGAGCATCCTGCATCTCCCGCAGCCGGTGCATTTATCCTGGAGAATCCTGAACACCTGATACCCCCATCATGAAATCCTGAACCTCAGGATACCTGCAAGTCCACCGAGGGATTCCAGCTGTTTACCGCCCTCGTGTTCACTGCTTATGAGAACCACGGAACCCCCCATGCTCTCAACGATATCAAGGTATCCCTCAATATCCTCCCTGCTTACAACCCTGTCAAGGACCAGCAGCCTCTCAACAGCCCCCATATTGATGGCATCCAGCACCTCCTCCCTGCCATAGACCACCGTTTCAGGGTCCCTCCCAAGCCTCTCAAGGACCTCATTCACATTCCTTACCTCTGCTGCCACCCTGTTCTCTGATGAAACCCTCTCCACGGTGCCCTTCTTAAGAACCTCGTATATTCCTGACCTTCCGCCGGTCCCGGTGTTCTCAACCACGGCCTTCCTTCCGATCTCAGGGTGCTTCTCAAGCAGGTATTCATGGAAGTCCGACTTGTAGAAGCCAGGACCTGCAATTATGATTGTCTCAAGTTCACCGTATTTTTTTAGGGCGTCCACTATACTCTCATAGAATTCAAGGCGCAGTTTACCCCGGTCCCTCTGCTGCATCCTCTTACCCGGGATGTGACCTGTGATGGGGCCCTGGTACTCCACACCATACTGTCTTATGACTCCAATGTCTGCCACATCATCCTCAATCACAACTATGACTGCCCTGATATGCTTTGATGCCTCCACCGCCTCCTGAAGCCTCTTAAGTGTCCATCTGCTCCAGGAATCCTTTTTGATCCTGAGGGGGGTGTTGAGTTTAACCTCAAGGGTGTGGTGCGACCCAAGGGGGACCAGGTCCTCAGGGCCCCGCTCTATAACCCCTGTTGCTCTGAGTTTTCCTGTGTAGATGTGGAAACTGACACCTTCCACCCTTATACCCAGATAGAAGGTTTTCTTAACTCCCCTGTCGCTTCTTATCTTCTCTCCACTGGTATCCTGTATCCTCCTTGTTGTCCTTGCCGAAAGCAGGTCCCCCTCCTCAATTATATGGGAGAGGTGCCAGAGATCGTCAAGGGTTTCTGGTACAACTTCTATGACGCCGTTTTTCTCATCCTCATGTACTATCCTCATCTCTTCACCCTGAAATCATTGGAAAAATGATTCTATATGCTGAATGATCAATGATAATATATATGAATGCTTTTATAAATTAAGAGTCAGCTAGTAGGATAGGAGTGTAATCTGATGGGTGACTATGAATCAGGCACTGCAATTTTTCTGAGCATCATCGTGGGCTTCATCATGCTATTCTTCATTGACGGCCTCTTTGTTTACACCTTCACAGGGTTCCTGGCAGCCTACCTCACAAGGGCTGAAAGGAGAAGTGCAGGTGGAGGGGCTGCCGCTTCACTCATTCTTGCGGTTATAAGTTTCTCATCAGGGATGATATTCGGTCCCAGGATGCCAGGTAGAATTGCAGGTCTTGCCGCGCCTGATATATTCACCTTCACCACGGGTCTTGTAATCATCGGGGGCCTGAGCCTCCTGCTGGGTGGTATAGGGGGCTACATTGCCGTTAAGGCCTTCAGGGAGTAGGCTGGTGGAAATGATTGTGAGCATCATAGGGGGTACGCGTGGGCTTGGATACTGGATAGCCAGATTCCTGAAAAAGGAGGGAATAAGGGTCATAATCACCGGAAGGGACCCTGATGCTGGAATGGAAGCCGCGTCAAGGATTGGTGTGGAATACTGCAGTGACAACGTCCAGGCAGCGTCCCGTGCAGATGTCGTGGTTGTTTCTGTGCCCATAGATGCAACTGCAGATGTTATAAGGGAGGTCGCCCCCCATGTCAGGAAGGGGGGCCTCCTGATGGACGTCACATCTGTAAAGGAGGAGCCGGCCAGGGTCATGGAGGAGTCCATAGGGGATGGCGCCCACCATCTTCCAGCCCACCCCATGTTTGGGCCCAGAGTCTCCTCCCTTGAGGGGCAGGTTGTTGTCCTGACACCCACACAGGAAAACCCATGGGTTGATACCGTCATTGATTTCCTTGAGAAACGTAAGGCCCGTGTTATAGTAACTGACCCTGCAACCCATGACCGTATGATGAGTGTTGTGCAGGTGCTGACACACTTTGCCTACATAAGCATAGCATCCACCCTCGAGGCAGAGGGGGTCGATATAAGGGAGTCGAGGAAATTTGCAAGCCCCATATACAACCTCATGATAGACACCATTGCAAGGATAGTGGCCCAGAACCCATACCTGGCGTACTCCATCCAGACCCATAACCCCCATGGACAGGATATGCGTGACAGTTTCCTTAGGACTGCCTCTGAACTCAATGAGATGCTCAGTGATGGCAGGATGGATGAATTCGTATCAAGGATGGGTCTTGCAGCCAAGAACATCGATGATGTTGAGGCGTCCCTGGGGAGGTCTGATAAGGCAATAGAGGCCCTCAATGAGGAACTTAAAATTCTGAAGGATTCTGTTGGAGGAGAAGTTGGTCTGAGGCACATCTATTCGGGTAAGGTACATGTTGGGGTGCTTGAGTCGGTCACACCGGATTATGCGACCCTCAGGGAAGGTAAGAGGGTGCTCAGCTTCAAGATCTCCAACATAATGGTTCTATCTGATGATGAACTCCAGAGGTGGAAGGCTGAAAACCTTCCCACACGTGTGTATGATATATCAGCTGTTTTTCCGGATACAGTGGACCCCCAGGTTATTGAGTACCTCACAGGGCTTCTTGATGGTGTTGCTAACTCAGAGGTTGTTGATGTTTACAGTGGCCCGCAGATACCCGATGGTCATGTGAGTTTAACCCTCAGGATTCGTGTATTCCAGCGGGAGGACTATGAGAGGGTCAGGGGAATCCTTGAGGGTATGGGAGCCAGGATAAGGTAGCAGCCACACCTCTCTTAGATATGGCTGAAGTGGACCATAGGGTAAGTATTAATTGATTCTACTATTACTATATAAATATACCGAAAACTTTATATATGATGACTTACTTCGATATTATAGTAACTTAAATTTACTAAAACATTCCGTTAAATTATAAATTTAACCGGAATCATAATAATCACATAAAAGAGGTGGGTTGTATGGCAGAAAAGGAAATAAAATTAAAGGTTGCAGAGGCCCTCGCCCAGCAGGACGTTGGTAGAGGAATAGCCCGTGTGGACCCCGCATGCATGGAAAAACTGGGTCTCTCTGATGGGGACATAATCGAAATAGAGGGTAAAAAACTGACCGCTGCAACCGTCATATCATCACAGTCCGACATAGGCCTCGGAATCATAAGGATAGATGGATACCTCCGTAAAAATGCAGGGGCATCCATCGGCGAAGAGGTGACAGTGAGAAGGGCAGAGGTAAAGGACGCCCAGAAGGTCGTCCTGGCACCCGTTGACCAGGAAGTGATCATACGTGGAGACATAAGATCAGCATTCCTCAACAGAGTCCTCGTCAAGGGGGACATAATCGTATCAGGGATAAGGCAGCAGATATCCGGTGGAGGGCTCTTCGATGAGTTCTTCAGGGACTTCATGGACCTCTCACCCCTGGGGGAAATAAAACTCGCAGTCGTATCAACAAGCCCCGCAGGTGTAGTTAGGGTCACACCCACAACCCAGGTGGAAATGCAGTCAAAACCCGTTGACGTCAGCAAACTGGAGGGCGTGAAGAACCTTGTGGACGTCACATACGAGGACATCGGAGGCCTCAAGGAGGAGGTCAAAAAGGTCAGAGAGATGATAGAGATCCCCCTCAAGAGGCCCGAACTCTTCGAGAGGCTCGGCATAACACCACCAAAGGGTGTCCTCATGCACGGGCCACCAGGTACAGGAAAGACACTCCTCGCCAAGGCAGTCGCCAACGAAAGCGACGCCCACTTCATAGCCATAAACGGTCCCGAAATAATGAGCAAATACGTTGGAGGATCAGAGGAGAGGCTGAGGGAATTCTTCGAGGAAGCAGAGGAAAACGCGCCATCCATCATATTCATAGATGAAATAGATGCAATAGCACCCAAAAGGGAGGACGTCAGTGGCGAGGTTGAAAGGAGAATAGTTGCCCAGCTCCTCACCCTCATGGATGGCCTGAAAAGCAGGGGCCAGGTTGTGGTCATAGGTGCAACCAACAGACCAGACGCCCTCGACCCTGCGCTCAGAAGACCCGGAAGATTCGACCGTGAAATCGAAATAGGCGTCCCTGACAGGGAAGAAAGGAAGGAAATACTCCAGATACACACCAGGGGTATGCCACTGGCAGAGGACGTTGACCTTGATGAACTTGCAGAGATAACCCACGGCTTTGTGGGCGCAGACCTGGAATCACTCTGTAAGGAATCCGCCATGAGGGTGCTGAGGAGGGTTCTCCCTGAGATAAAGGCCGATGAGGAGATACCCAAAGAGGTCCTCAAGAAGATGATAGTCACAAGGGCAGATTTCAAGGAAGCCCTGAAGGAGGTTCAGCCATCAGCACTCAGGGAGGTCCTTGTACAGGTGCCCAACGTTTCATGGGAGGACATAGGTGGACTGGAGGACGCCAAACAGGAACTCAGGGAGGCCGTGGAGTGGCCCCTCAAGTACCCTGACAGGTTCAAGAAATTCGGCATAAAACCGCCAAAAGGCATCCTCCTGCATGGATCACCAGGTACAGGTAAGACACTCCTCGCCAAGGCAGTCGCCAATGAGAGCCAGGCAAACTTCATAGCCGTGAAGGGCCCTGAACTCCTCTCAAAATGGGTGGGCGAATCTGAGAAGGGTGTCCGTGAAGTCTTCAGAAAAGCCCGTCAGACAGCGCCAACCGTGATCTTCTTTGATGAGATAGACTCAATAGCCTCAATGAGAAGTGGAAGCACGGCAGACTCCGGTGTGACCCAGCGCGTTGTGAACCAGCTCCTCACAGAGATCGATGGACTTGAGGAACTGCAGGACGTTGCTGTGATAGCCGCAACCAACAGGCCAGACATCCTTGACCCTGCACTCCTCCGACCTGGAAGATTCGACAGACACGTCAAGGTAGAAGACCCCGACAGGGAGGCAAGGCTCGCCATATTCAAGGTGCACACCAAGGATATGCCGCTTGCAGATGACGTGAACCTTGAAAAACTGGCGGACAAGACAGAAGGATACGTTGGTGCCGACATTGAAGCCGTCTGCAGGGAGGCCGCCATGCTGACACTCAGAGAGAACATGGACGCAGAGGAGGTCCCGATGAAACACTTCCTTGAGGCCATGGAGAAGATAAAACCAAAGGGTGGCGTTGAGGAACAGGTTCAGTACCATTAACCTCTAAATTTTTTTAAATGAATTTATACACATTTTTAATTTAAAAGAGATCTTTTTTTAAATTCAGGATAAATAAGCATTACAACCTCTTCGACTGTTTAAGGAAAAGACAAAGGGATGAGTCTGCTATCATCCTCCCAATATCATACTCCAAAAAAAGAGAACGAGTAACAAAAACAATAGAATTAAAAATATACATCCTTGTATTTCCTTAGCTCATCACTCACCAATCTAACCACCTTCTTATCCATACTTTAAATTTCAATCCCATTTTGGTCTGATTTTAACAATTTTATCAACATCACCATACATATCCTTAAACCAATTTCAATCCCATTTTGGGTCTGATTTTAACTTTGTGCTTCGTCGAATGCTGGTAGTGTGCGTTTTTACATTTCAATCCCATTTTGGTCTGATTTTAACTCACAATAGACGAATTTATAAAACAACTAGAAGCTTTATTTCAATCCCATTTTGGTCTGATTTTAACCAGAACCAGGCAGGGAATAAAAGAAAAAGGAACTTGGATTTCAATCCCATTTTGGTCTGATTTTAACTTGTCTCCTGTCATTAGTATCCATTCTTTTGGTTCATTTCAATCCCATTTTGGTCTGATTTTAAC
>NZ_JASFYE010000006.1 GCF_030055425.1 Methanothermobacter sp. | reverse complement strand
TGGCGCAGGGGTGATACCTGATCTCGTTTCGATCTCAGTAGTTAAGTCCTGCTGCGTTGTGGGTGTGTACTGCGGTGTTTTTGCTGTGGGAAGCCCACTTCACTGCCAGACCACACCTCATACTCACCATACTCACATATCATCCTCATTGATATCACACGGCATGGCGGTCATGGCGCAGGGGTGATACCTGATCTCGTTTCGATCTCAGTAGTTAAGTCCTGCTGCGTTGTGGGTGTGTACTGCGGTGTTTTTGCTGTGGGAAGCCCACTTCACTGCCAGCCATTCATGCTAATCTTTATATAAACCTATTTTCATAGAATTAACTGTCACATCTTAACGACTGATGCCCAAGGTCCTTCTATGATGTGGGCTGATGCCTCAGATGATTAGAAGAAACCCAGCATCGGACAGACTGCCTGCTTCGAGGGTTGCTCGGGGAGGGAAGGGTAATCTACCTGTGAACCCGTAGAGTTAGTGTGCAGGCAAAATTATAAATTTTTATAAAAATTAAAATTTCATTCTCTTGATTAAGATACGATTACCTACTCAATCACTTAATCTATTTCATCAGCCTCTCAAAGTCATCGAACTGTTCATTGATCCAGTGGTATATTGTTCTTTCACGAACCTTTGATTTAAGGCCATCTGAAAGCCTCTTTCTTTCATCAGACTTCATTGCTATTGCCCTATAGATGGCATCTGCAGTTTCCTTTATATCAAATGGGTTCACACCTGTGACGTAGTCGGCAAGTTCCTCATAGCAGCCGGCGTTCTCTGAAAGTATGACTGTCCCTGATTTTTCGTTCATAAGCGCAGCCTCCTTGGGGACGATGTTCATACCATCGGCAATGGGGTTCACAATGAGGCAGTCATAGTTTTTGAATGCAGCAGCCACAAGCTCATAATCGGCACGGTGGATGTACTCAATGGGCCTCCAGCTGGAGTTACCGTACCTCCTGTTGATTTCATCCACGGTGCTCTTCACAGCATCTGTATAATCCCTGTACTCCATTATCTGCTGCCTTGTTGGTTTACCCGTGGCAAGGAACTTTACCTTACCATGAAACTCGGGATGCTCCCTCAAAAACAGTTCATAGGCTCTGAAGCCACGTATTATGTTCTTGCTGAGATCCGCCCTGTCTGTACGGTAGATGAGAAACATGTCACCCTTCAACTTTCTGACGAAATCCTCCTTCTCCCTGAACGCATCTGATTTGGCGGTTCTTCTTATACTATCTGGATCAACGGATATGGGATAATTTCTTACAAATGTCTTTTCATTCCCATTCAGCACCACTCCATCCTCAGCATCCACATCGTAGCCAAGGTCCACGCAGCATTCCATGAAGTTGGAGCAGTATCTCTCTATATGGAATCCGAGAACAGTATTTGAAAGAAGCCCATTTATTATACTCTCCCTCATCTTTTCAGGGAGTATTCTGAAATAATCCCTCTGTGGCCAGGGGATATGTATGAACTGGCTCAGGAAGACATCACCAACCTTCTTCTTTATGAAACCAGGACATAAGTAGAGGTGATAGTCCTGTAACATAATCAGAGGATTCTTTTCATTTCTTTCAATTTCAGATATAACTTTATCTGCAAATTTCCTGTTAACATGGACATAACCCTCATCCCAGGCAGTATAGATTTTATCATCGATTTCAGGGGAGTAGGGAGTGTTCCACATGTAGTGCTGGATGAACCAGAGAAGCGGATTGCTTATGACACTGTAGTATGATTCATACCTTTCACGGTCCACTATAACAAAGGAAACCGTGAATCTCGGATCATCCTCAGGGAGGGGAACCCTGTTTTCAGGGTAACCCGCTGCCACCTCAGCGTCCTCAGGGGTCATGGCGCTGGAGACCCAGACACCGCTGAACCTTTCAACAACAGGCAGCAGGGTTGAAACAAGACCCCCCGCACCTCTCTTCATAACAATTTTCCCATCTTTTCTGAAAAATTCCACTGGTCCCCTGTTGGATACGATAACAGGGTTCTTATCTTCAAGAAACTTCATGCTGCGTTCCTGAAGTTCACTCACCATAAAGATCACTCATTTTACTTTTCAGAAGGTTCATTATATGGCGTGATTTCTTCTGGGTTTCCTCAGAGGATTCTGATTCAATATAGACCCTTATAAGGGGTTCAAATCTGGATGGCCTTATGAGAACGACGCCAGATGATTCTTCAACCCTTATACCATCTATAAGTTCAATTTTTTTGCCACTGAAGTGTTCAGCAAGCCTTTCAATTAAACTGTCCTTGAATTCGTTGGGACACTCCATGCTGAATTCAACCCTGCTGTACCTTCCCATGCTGGATGCAAGGTTGTGGAGTGTCATGTTCTTCTCTTCCATTATCTCCAGCATCTTCAGAAGTGCGAAGGTGGCATCATAGCAGTACTGGAATTCAGGGAATATGTACATTCCAGGTTCATCACCACCAAAAACAGCATTCTCTGTGTAAACCCTGTTGAGGACATCATTTACTGATGTCCTTATAAGACGTCCTCCGGCGACATTCTCAAGCGCCTTTGATGCAACCACCGAGGACACCACGGGCCCATCAGAGGATTTCAGGTAATGGTCTGCAAAGATCGATAGTACGGTCTGGTCCCTTATGAGTTCACCCCTCTCGTCTATAAAGAAGATGGTGTCCCTATCGTTGTCCAGTATGACCCCCATATCCGCGCCGGTTGCCCTCACAACGTCTGCTATCATGGATATGCTGGAGGCATTCGCAAGGGGAAAGTTTTTACCAAATAGCGACCCCCTGAATGTGATGTTTATGGTCTGACAGTTGAGCCGGTTGAGTATATCCCCCTCAATGTTCCAGGGGGACCCCTCATCGTAACCCAGGACCACCATAAATTCATGCTTTCCTACCGAGGGTGATATGAATTCAAGTATTGATTTGATATAGGAGTCAAGGTAGTTATTGACATATCGAAGCTTTCCAAGCTGATTCCAGTCCGCATAAACTGTGGGGCGTTGTTCAAGCGGAATCTCATGGTTGCTGAGGAGTTTAATGTTTATTTCATCTGCTCTGAGTGGGGAGCTGGAGACGTTTATCATCAAATGACTGTCTAGACGCTCCATGTGGTGATGTATAACAGGGACCGTGGCAACACCAAAATCAATAACATCCACTCCAGCGGCCATCAATCCTGTTCCTATGGCCCTCTTTATCATCTGAGATGGTGTATGCGCATCTCTACCTATCAGGACACGCCTGCAGCTTACGTAGTCACCTATCAGCATCCCAAGGTTGAGGGCAAATGAGCAGTCTATGTCCCGGTTAACAGAGCCCCTTATATCCTGAACGTACCTCGCCATTGGAATCACTGTTCAGCCACAATGGGATAATCCGAATCAAGCAGGGAACCTGAGAGTATCCTGAGGTTGTTGCTGACGCTGCAGTGGGACCTGATAATGGTTGATGGTTCCAGGAGGGCACCACGGCCGATCATGGCACACCTTTCGATGATGCAGTTCTCTCTGATATGGCAGAATTCATCAATAACACAGTTTACAAGCTGGGAGCCTTCCTCAATTCTGCTGCCATCAAAAATAACGGACCCCCTCACGAAGCTGTCACTTCCCACATAAACTCCGGGTCCAATAACGGTTTCCCTGCCCACGAATACCCCCTCATCTATCTCTGCACCATCACCTATAACCACGGGTCCAGCTATACGAACTCCCTCGCCTATAACAACATCCTGACCCACCCATATATCTCCAAATCGACCTGGAACCTCATTTAAAAGTTCACCTTCAGGTTGAGGGCTTATCTGACCATTGAGGGCATCATGGTTGGCCTTAAGGAATGTGTCTGGTTTACCTGCATCATTCCAGTAACCACTGAAAACGAATCCGTATACCCCCCTGTTCTCCTCTATCAAAACAGGGAAGATGTCAGATGAAAAGTCAGAGTTCCCTTCAGGTATGTAATCGAAGATCTCAGGTTCCATGACATATATGCCTGCATTCGCGATTTTGCTGAAGACCTCCTCTGGGCGGGGTTTCTCATGAAAACGTGTTATTCTCCCATCATCATCGAGAACAGCTATGCCGTAATGTGAAGGGTCATCAACTGGTGTGAGGGCCACGGTAACAAGTGCACCCTTCTTTCTGTGGAAACTGACCATTCGCTGGAGGTCAAGGTCAAAGAGCACATCTCCACTGAGGACAATAAAGGTCTCATCCATATCACTGGCCGCTGCCCTAACACCCCCCGCGGTTCCAAGGGGCTTCTTCTCGGATGAAAACCTGAAATCAATTTCCGGGTACCTTGAGGGGACATATGAACTTATCTGATCCTCAAGATACCCCAGCGTCATTATAATCTTACTGTAACCAGAATCAATGACCCTCTGAATTATATAATCCAGTATGGGTCTATTTGCAACTGGTACAAGTGGTTTGGGTCTTGAAAATGTTAGAGGTCTTATTCTTGTACCCTTACCCCCCGCCATGACAACCACAGATGTCATGGATAATATTATGTTGTCCTCATCTAATAAGTATTTTCAGCCAATACATAATATCTTATGAAGAAATAAACTTACTTTAAGATTAACTTGAGAGGGGGTATGGAGAAATAAACCTATTTTAAGAGCCACTTAAGAAATCTGAGGACCTCAGGGACCCCTGACACATAAAAGGAGGCTGAATCCTTTATTTCATAGGGTATCTCCTTTGAGATCACAATCACTGATGCAGCTTTGAGTCCTATTTCAGATTCTAGTTTTCTGAGTTCCCTGAAGGCATCGGCATCGGTGACGTCATCTCCAAGGTACACTGCAGATGATACGTCTGATTCCTCTATGATTTTCCGGACTACGAGGCCCTTATTGTACTCCACCGGGGGTTTGAGCTCAACAAGCATTCTCCCGTGATCCACACGTATTCCTCTGGATTCAGGCATCTCCCTGAGGATATCCATTATCCTTTTCTCTGTCAGTTCAGGGTCAGTGCACTGCCTGTAATGTATGGAATAACAGATACCCTTATCCTCAAACATGATATTCTCATCGGGGGATTTCTCCTTGAGTTCAAGGGCACATTTTCTGATGATGGGAATGTACTCCTCAACCTCTCTGAAGCGTTTATACCTCCCATTTATAATGTACTCAAGGCCATGGTTTCCAACATATATTGCATCCTGGACCCCCACCATCCTGACCGCCTCATGCACAGGCCTTCCACTTATAAAGGCAAGTACACTGTAGCGTTCTGAGATTCTCCTGAGAACCTCCCTCATCTCTTCATCTACGCGGGCTTCAGAGGGTGTTGGTGCTATTTCACTTATTGTACCGTCGATATCAGTGATTATAGCTGTCCTGCTGGGATTCTTCAGGTATTCAAGTTCATGAAGAAAATCAAATAAATACTCAGGCATCAAGGGCACCTTTAATTCCGCTGAATATGATGTAGGGGTCGCTTCCGATGACTGAACTTCCAAAGAGTTCCATACCGCCCATATCAGATGATGCTGATGCAATGTTTCCGCGGTCCACGATTCTTATGATGCCCGGGATCTCCATTTCTTCAGTAAATGGGTGCATCGACAGGTTGAAGCTGTAGACACCACATTCATCTATCAGGCACCTTAATATCTTGAAGAGGTGGTTCTGGAGATCAGAATCCCTGGAGGCATCTGTCTTAAATGTTATTATGATCTCCTTTTCCTTCAGTGGGGTTATACTTGCATATACACACGCGTCTCCCGCTTCAACACCAAGTCCAAGGGCATGGTGGACTGAGAAGACATCATCATGGTATGATGAACCATAACGTTCCCTGTATCTCCTGGAGACATCATCAAGGAATGCAATCCTTGCATAGGGGCTCCTGCCCAAGAGAAGCTGCATGTGGCCGTGGATCTGTGATGCCCCTGCCCTTGGGAGGCAGTTCCATACCATGAATGGAAAATGAAATCCTGAGGATTTCTCCGCCATTTTAAACCATTCTGAGGCGGTTATTAGGTAATCTGAAAATTCCTCCAGGGTGAAGTCAAGGGGGTCATGTTTTCTGAATATCAGAAGGCCGCTCCATGCATCATACTTGGCTATGTTTGATGCTGTAATGGAGTGCCTTCCCACGACACGTCCGAAATCATCTTCAGGTGTGTACAGTTCTGGTTTGCAGAAGTCACACCCTTTTTTATCATTGATAAGTTCATCAAGAACCTTTCTGGCGGGTTCGGTGTCCATAGCTGGCTTTTTAAGGCGCATGGAATTAAAAAGTGATCCTTCACCAGTCCAGCGGTTGTATGTGCTTGTTATCCTTTGATTTTCAGCGGATTCAATAAATTTTGTCCCAAACCTCTCTTTGAGGCTTTCACTCACCTTAAGGTGTCCTTCACCACATTCAACATCGTATATGCGGTTGAATATCTCATAGATGTCCTTCTGCTCTCTTTTAAGATCCAGGAGATGGTCCTTGAGATGGGTTATCATGGTAAATGATATAATTATTCCAGATTTATCCGTTTTTCTGAAACTTTTCAAGTATCCTGCGATAAACAATCCTCTCATTGTCACATGATTTCTCATATATCATCCTTATGATCAGTTCAGGGGTGCTCCTTGCAAGATAGTTTATCCGGGGTGTTCTATCCACAATGAGATTATAGTTCTCATCAAGCCCCCTTGCCTCGATACCATCAACCCGCACATCAACGTACTTGAGTATTTCACGGGCCATGTGGGTCACAATGACTGCAATGGATTCAGATTCCATTATGAACTCTATGAAGGTTGCTATGATCTTCACTGCGGCATCAAGTTCGGTTATTGCCTCAAGTTCATCGAGAAGTATGAGCTTTGAGCTTCCACTCATTGTCACGGGGGTGAAGGTCCTTATGAATGACTCAAAGGCACCTGCATCCAGGGACCTTTTCTTTGAGATGAAGTGAATCTCCTCAACGGGTCTTACCATGGCCTCAAGCGCACATACTGGAAGCCCCATCTGGGCCATCATGGTCACCTGGGCAAGTGTCTCAAGAAGCGTTGTTTTTCCCCCACTGTTGGCACCGGTGAGGAGCACAACATTATCAGGGTTACCCAGTTTGTAGTCAATTTGCTGTGGTTCTTCTGATCCAACAAGGTTGAGGTGCAGTGCCCCCCTGAGGATTATCTCATCACCGAATTCCGGTTCAACGAGCCCGTAATCATGTGCGAAGAGGCCAAGGGCGAAGCGGTAGTCAAATTCCATCAGATCCCTTATTTCATTTTCAACAGCCTCTCTGAGTTCACTGAGCCTCGATGCCGCATCCACCCTCCTTTCAAACCTCCTTATATTTCTTGATGCTGATTCAAGACGTTTAACCCTTTCAAGTTCCCCATGATCGATCTTGAGGGGATACGATTTTATGAATGGATCGAACTCAACACCTGTCTTTCTCTTTATCATCTCACAGGCCTTTTTGAGGACATCATCGAATATCCTCTCCAGTTTACCGGTCATACCCTGATTGAGGAGGGTCAGGACCTCCTCGCCTTTAAGGTCGATGTCCTTTATGAGGTTCCTTAATTCTGAATCAGCCCATGCCTTCACAGAGTTCACGGCCTCATCAATGTCAACTTCTCCCTCTTCAAGGCTACCCAGCTCATCCATTATTGCAAGGACCTCATCAAGACAGGTTTTCATACCCAGAATTCGTTTGATTTTAAGGGCGCCACGCAGGAGGTCAATGTTCGCCCTGAAATATCCGAGGACATCCTCCGGTACAATCTCATGTTTTTCTGAATCTGCTGTGACCATTACCGTGTTGAATGTGTCCTCCAGGTCAATAATTCCCTCGGAGTAGACATAGATTATCAGTTCGTATTCATCGAGTTCGCCCTGCTCAGGGTTCATTATCACCGGATGGTAACGGTTGAGGCCCATGTCTATCATGTGATCATAATCCTCTCTTGTCTCCACCAGTATGGCCCTGGATGGATCGAATGGAGGCTGGGGGTTTTCAGGCCTTTTAATTTTTTTCAGGAGATACCTTAAATCTTCAACAGGGAGTTCAGAGACCATTTTCTTTGATTCCATGACCATTTCAATATGGCTCCTCATGGCATCAGTATCCGTTGAGGGGTGGAGGAGCATTAGTCTGTTGCGGGCATAGTCAGTATGGGCATATAAACTGATGGTCTCAACTATTTCCTGGTAAATCTGAAATGCCCTTTCAGTTTTCAGAAATGAGGGAACAGGGTTTCCCAGAAGCTTACTGGTTATTTCAATTGCCTTTCGCTGACTTATACCTTCAATTGATGCGATTCTATCAATTTCAAGGTTTTCAACCGCCTTTAAAAGCTCTTTTTCTCCCCCAAGTTCGTCTATTATCTTCTGCGCCAGCCTTTCCCCTATCCCGCTGACATCTGTGAGGGCTTCCCCGACAGAATTGATGGACTTCATCATGCCCACTATGTGGAGTTACTGGAATATATATGAATTCAGAGTGCACATGGAAAGTATTCCAGGTGGGCATCTGTAAGGACCCATTATTCCGCAAGACCCCTCCTGAAGTGTGATGCCGTTACCCCTGCGGGACTTTCCATTACAATGCGCTCCTTGATATCAGGTATCCTTTCGGGTGATTCGAGGGCACTCACATATGATTCAACAAGCAACCTGGTCCTCTCTGGGGATTGAATACGGCAGTCGATGGAGAAGTTCCTGAAGCCTGCATCAGGAAGGGAGGGTAAAAAGTCAATGAGGCAGGTCTCCCTTGAATTCATGATTACCGTTTCACAGCCCAGCAGCTGATTTATGGGAAATACAGCGCCCCTACTGTCCATGATCCCCCACCTGGAACCGGTGGATGTATCAAAGTCAGGGGGTGCAAGTTTCCAGAGGTTGTCCCGGGTCACCATTGCGGTAAGGTTCCCATGCACGATGATTTCAGCGGGGACCTGAATCCTCTGGAGATCATTCCATGATAGTTCAGGTGAGAGGGTCAGGAGGTGGAACTTGCCTGATAGGAGGGCCGCTGATCGGCTGTTGAAAATGTTGAGGGCGGGTGATCCATACACCTTCACATCACAGTTTATCAGGTCAGGGATACCGTAACCACCCACCATGAGGTCCATGGAGAGGTCCCCTTCAATTTCAAGGAGCCTTTCAAAGAGCCAGTCATGGGTTATGTCAGGCCACTTCCATACAGCCTCAGCACCGTATCTGGATGAAACCTCGGAGGCCCTCTCCAGAACACTGATGATGTCATCATCATCACAGATCCTGAAGTCACCATGAACCTGGGGTTCCAGGTAAACCCTACCTGCACCGGCCCTGAGGGCGGATTTCATTGCCTTGAGGTCCTCAACATAGACTGATATACAGGGGGCCTCTGGAAGTCTCCTGTCAGGGTGATGAGATGCAGGTTTGGGATGGTGATAGTGGGGTCTTCTCTCTCTGAGTATCCTTCTTTCGACCCTCATCAGAAGTTCCCTTCTGAGGGCGTTGAGGCGACTTAGGGGGTAGAATAGTCCCCCAGGGTATCTGAATTCAGTTAAGGTAAGTCTGAAG
The DNA here is from genome assembly GCF_030055425.1 of Methanothermobacter sp. Classification (NCBI taxonomy): domain Archaea; kingdom Methanobacteriati; phylum Methanobacteriota; class Methanobacteria; order Methanobacteriales; family Methanobacteriaceae; genus Methanothermobacter; species Methanothermobacter sp. The sequence continues at coordinate 100,026 of NZ_JASFYE010000006.1, read as the reverse complement.
GGTTTATCTCCGACCCTCAGCAGGTGATTCTTTATTGTATCCTCATTGAGGGGTCTTTTGAGGGCCCTCTCAAACTGTGTTTCAACTGATTCCCTTAGCCGCAACCCATTCATCATCCATTCTGCGGTTAGATCCACCATACCATCTTTATCTGCAGTGAATTTCAGTTCAATATCCCAGCACTTTCCTGGAGATGATCTTCTGAGTTTTTCAGTGAATTTCTGGAGGCTCTTCCTCCCTGTAAGGTAAACCAGTGCACCCTCTTTTACAGGTCCTGAAGGAACGGAGAGTAATCCGCCATCGTATCTATGGTCATGGACATACATTCCTTTACCTGTACCCTGGAAAAAGAGGCCATCACCGGCTTCTGGCTTTATACGGGAGGTTATCCTTATATGGGCCCTGCCACCTTCGTACCTTTCAACATGGCCCACCGGGAGGCCCCTGTCACCAGGGTATTCCCGTCCCATGAAGTCCTCCCTGAAGAGGTGACCTCCTGTGAGTGTCCTGTTGAAGGTAAGCCTGAGTTTATCAAACTCCTTCTCTGACGGCTTCCACCCACCACTCTTTATCTCATCAAGGGCTCTTCTGTAGACGCTCACTGTGGTGGCAACGTATTCAGGGGACCTCATCCGCCCCTCTATCTTCAGGGATTGGACTCCGGCTTCAACCAGTTCCTGAAGGTGCATGTAGGCTGAGATGTCCCTTGTGGATAGGAGGTACTCCTCCCTCAGTGGCACCCTCCTCTCTGAGGGTTTTAACTGGATGAGTTCATACCTCTTCCTGCATGGCTGGGCGCACCGGCCCCTGTTGCCGCTTCTACCACCTATAAATGAGGATAGAAGGCACTGGCCAGAGTAACTGTAGCACAGGGCTCCATGTATGAAAACCTCAAGCTCCACGTCTGATTCAGCCGCAAGGGCACTGACTTCATCAATGGAGAGCTCCCTTGCAAGTATAACCCTCTCAAGGCCCATCTGCTCTGCCCATCTTATCCCCGCCCTGTTGTGTATGGTCATCTGGGTTGAGGCATGGAATGGGAGGTCAATGGATAACTCATCCCTCAGAACCAGGAGTGCGGGGTCCTGTATGATCACAGCGTCTGCACCTGCACTGGAGAGCTCCTGGAGGTATTCAGCAACATCTGAAAGTTCAGAGTCCCTTAGGAGGGTATTTACAGTTACATACACATTTCTATCATGTAGATGGGCGTATTCCACCGCCTCATGAATCTCCTGCAGGCTGAAGTTCTCTGCATAGTGCCGTGCACCGAAGTCCTTACCTGAGAGGTAAACTGCATCGGCCCCTGCATTGATGGCGACCCTGAAGGAATCAGGTGAACCTGCGGGTGCAAGGAGTTCCGGGATTTCCAAGTACTGTTACCTCCAAACAGAATAAGGATTTATTTTATCTCCTCAAGGACCTCGGTAACTATCTTGAGGAATTTCTGTACAAGGGCCCTGTTCCTCTCCTCACTGGCCCTGACACGGTCCTCTTCAATTTTTCTGTGAATCGCGATTGCATATATATCTGCAAGGCGCTCCATTACCTCAAGATCCCTTTCATCGTAGTCCCCATCCTTTCCTGAAACTGCCAGTATTCCCACAAGCTCATCATTGAGCAGCGCGGGGCATGCCAGAAAGTTCCTTATTTCAATGTGGCCCTCAGGAACCCCAGTGGATTCAGGGTGTGAGGGGGGGTCATTTACAAGAACCGGTTCCCTTTTCCTGAGCACAAGATTCCAGAGACCACCCATTTCAGTGGATTCAGCGTCCACATGACACTCCTCCCCCACCTCCTCTGATGGGAAGTAATTCCTCAGGCTACCATCTGATTCAAAGAAGCCAGCCATGCAGTATCTGCTGCCTGTCAGTTTTTTAGCCCTTTCAATTATGCTCGCAGATATCTCCTCGAGTGACATTGGTGATAGGAGTTTCTTTGATATCTCTGCAAGGCTTTTGTTTATGGCAGTCTCCCTTTCAAGCGCCCTTCTTGCAAGTTCCTTTTCGGTGACATCCCTGTGGACACCCACAACCCCCTTTATATTGCCCTCAAAGTCACGGAGGGGGGATAGGGTTGTTTCAAAATGAGAGTTATCCATGGGCTCCCAGACCCACTCATAGCTAACTGTTTCCCCATTGAGTGCCCTTTCAATCATTTCGCTGTGAATCCTGTCACCGAAAACCTCGCTGACCTTTTTACCCTGAACTTCATCTGCATCAAGGCCGTATTCTGCAAGCGGTCCGGGTGATATCATGGTTAACCTTTCATCACTGTCGGCAGTGAACAGTATATCCCTTATTGATGAGAGTATGGCCCTGAAGAGTTCATCGTTCTCTGCAAGCCGCCTCTCAAGCTGGTGTTTGTGGAGGGCGACCTCTATGACGCTGTGGAGTTCCCGGTCCTCAAAGGGCTTTATTATGTATCCAAAGGGCCCTGTTATCTTGGCCCTTTTGAGGGTTTCTTCGTCTGAATAGGCGGTTATATAGATTATTGGAACCTTCATCCTTCTGGTTATCTCCTCAGCAGCCTCTATACCATCCATGTCCCCCTTGAGGACAATATCCATCAGTATGATGTCTGGCCTTGTTTTTTCAGCCATTTCAACGGCCTTTTCACCGGTGGAAACTGTGGCTGTAACCTGGTAACCCAGGGATTCAAGGCGCTGGCTTATATCAATGGCAACTATGCTCTCATCCTCAACCACCATGACCTTGGCTTTTGACATGTTCCACCTCTATAATAAAATTAATAGTATAATTCTGTATCTAAAGCATTATAAACTTATGTTATGATTCCATGTCATGATTTCAACGCAAGGGGAAGATATTTTACCTTCAGCGATAGATTAATCTCTATGTACATATGCTTTGAGGGAATTGATGGGTCAGGTAAGACGACACATTCCGTCCTCACCGCGGAGTGGCTCAGGGAAAACGGATACAGGGTCTTTAATGTTAGGGAACCAACAGACTCCAGGATAGGGGGCATCATAAGGGAGATGCTCTCCAGTCCCGATGCTAGGACCCCTGATGGGCAGAGGATGCTGGCACTACTCTTTGCTGCGGACCGCCTGACCCTCAGGGGCAAAATAGAGGGGGAATGGAGTGGAAGTGTTGTGGTGAGCGACAGGTGTTACTATTCCAGCATGGTTTACCAGGAACCTGCTGAATGGGTTTCTGAGATAAACAGGTTTGCACCACAGCCTGATATAGTTATACTACTTGACCTTGATGTTGAACTGGCAATGGAGAGATGTGGCGGTACCGATGAATTCGAGGATCCCTCATTTCTTTCACGTGTCAGGGAGAGGTACCTTGAACTCGCCGATAAAAATGAATTTTACATTGTTGATGCAGGGAGGGGGCTCAACATCATCCAGAGAGATATAAGGAGGATAATCGCCCCCCACCTTGGAATATGCTCTGATGGGATAAGATAAGTTCAGGGAAATGCATTATTTTTGCTGGGGCCCTGGGTTCTCAAGTTCCTCTATCCTCTTCCTGATGGACTCAAGGATACGTTCCCTTGCCCTTTCAAGTTCCTCCAGCTCACCCCTCAGGACGGGTCCATCGTCTGTCTGTATCAGTTCAACCTCGTATTCATCAATTATCTCAGCCATTGTTGTGTGTGTTATACCTGGCGGAAGTCTCATGTCGTACAGCATCTAAACACCTTCCATGTAGTCCCTTACAGGTCCCAGCATTTCAATAAGGTAATCTGAGACCGCATTCTTCAAATCCAGCGGGTGAAGGTCGCCACTGGAGTAGGTATTCAGGAGTTCGTCAAGGTCCAGTTCAAGGTCGCCCCCGAATTTTTCAGGGCGCCTTATGGTCATCCTGCCATATTCTGGCATTATAAAGTACTTCACGATTTCGATGATGGGGTTACCCTCCAGTTCCCCCATGGGACAGTAACTCCCCTTCACCTTTTCCCTTATCTCATCGGGGGAGTCGTCCACTGCAATGAAGTTACCCTTGCTGGAGGACATCTTCTCTGAACCGTCGGTCCCATGGAGCAGTGGGGTGTGTATGCATACCGGAGCATCGAAACCGAGCCTGGGGAGGTTCTCACGTGCCAGCATATGTATCTTTCGCTGCTCCATTCCACCCAGCGCCACATCCACATCAAGGTAGACCATGTCGATGACCTGCATGAGGGGGTAGATAACCTCTGCAACCTTGTGGTCCTCTGATTCCCTTGTTATCTGGGCCATGCTCCTTCTGGCCCGAAGAAGTGTTGTTATGAGGGCCATTCTGTATACCAGGTCTGTGTACTCTGGCTGAGTCTGGAAGGATGAACCCAGGATGAACTCGGTCCTATCAGGGGAGAGTCCAAGTGCCAGGAAGCATTTTCTGTTGTAATCGGCCATCTCCCTTATCCGCTCCATGCTGCCCTTACCATTGAGGTATGCATGGTAGTCTGCAAGGAGTATCTTGACCCTGAAGCCGGCATCCTGCATTTCCCTCAGTTTCCTTATGGTTATGGCGTGTCCCAGATGAACCTTACCTGAGGGCTCATAGCCGGTGTAGACAACAGGTTCATCCTTCTTAAGGACCTCCAGCAGTTCATCGGGTGTTATGACCTCAAGAACATCACGTGTTATGGTGTTGAGCGTATCATCCATCAGATCATTCCTCCGCCTCATCAATGATGTAGAGTCTCTTCTTAATTTCTATAACAGGAACCTGTTCTCCTATCTCAAGTTTTGATGTGTAACTGTCAGCTTCAAGGTCCACGGGTTCAAATGTTTCAGGGTGAAGCACCTGTATCCTTCCAGGGGATCTTGCAGTCACTGTGGTTGTCTTAACATCACTGGCCCTCGCAACTAGGTCAATATTTTCATATTCTCCCCAGAGTATGTTCTTCACATCACGGGTCTCAAGGTCCTTCACACTCACACCACGCTTTCTGAGGTCAAGCACCGTGAGCATTCGGTCCTGGTGCAGGAGGAAGTCTCCTCTTCTGAAATCAGGGAGTCTGAGTGAAATCCATGTCCTGTAGAGTCCCTTGCCGCTTGACCTATCCTGCCCCATCAGCCGTGGTGACTCACTGGCAATGCCACCGAGTTCCTCCCTGAGGGCGCTTACAACCTTTCTGGCGGATTTATGGGATCCTATGTAGTAGTCGACCCCCTCCTTCACCTCAACCCTCTGGGGGAGGTATGCCAGCTTATCCCTCCTTGATAGCTTCAGGAGGGTCCTTTTAACTGTGAGGTCAGCCCTTTCTATTTCTGATTCATCCAGTTCCCTTCCATCGGCCCTTAACTGTATCACAGCCTCGTAGTAGCCTGATGCCTGTTTGCTGCAGGCCGGGCAGACAGTGTTTGTGAGGCGGACCTCCACCCCGTACTCCTGGCTCACCATCCTTCCAAGGACCTCAGCATCCACCTCCACCAGGCACTGGTAGATGGTGCCCCTCTGCTGTATTATTTCCAGTTCGATTTCAGGGTTTTCAACAGGGGGTTCCCAGCTGATATTCTCCTCAAGGGCCCTGTATACTATTTCCTCCTCAGGGAGGCCCTCGTCCACCCACTGGCCACTTATCAGCTTTGCATGGCAGTGGCTGCACACATAAACCTCTATTCTGGAGGGTATGCTGAGGATGGTGTAGTCCTCAAGGAAACAGTCCCTGCAGAGTCCATCATATAATTCAGAATCAGAATTACCGCATCTGACACAGAACATTTTCTATAGCTGCTCCTCTATCTTCTCTAGACGTTCTTGAGGGGCGCCTTGGCACCGCATGCCTCGCACTTGAGAAGGGATATCCGCCCCTCCCTGATTATCCTTGTATCTGGCCTGTTGCATTCGTGGCATATGACGAATTTGTTGACGTAGTCCTCTATCCTCTCGTTTATGAGAAAGTGGGTGAATTTACCCTGGAGTATGGCCCTTCCACCCTCAAGGTTACCTGCGGTACCCAGTTCCCTTAGAAGAAATTTAAGAAGGTGCTGGGGGTCCCTGTTGAGGGCATCTGCGACCTCCCTGAAGTTCTGTATGAATGTCCTGTTTCCCTGTATAACTGAGTACGCCTTTGGAACCTCGAAACGCTTTGTTTCAAATACTTCTGGGGGCAGCTGCTCTATGGCCCTTTCAAGTAATTTTTCGTAATCATCCATAATCTATACCTCCGGTAAAAAGTGTGTAATGGAAAATTCAGACCACCTTAAGGTATCCCCTGGCGGGCTCAAATATTGCGCCCTTGTCCTTGAGGATCCTTATCAGTTCCTCAACCTTTTCCTCACTCACGTTATATCTATCCATCATCTCAGTTATAAGAATATTGGTGGGTGCCCTCCCACCGTAGTCCTCCTCGTATTCCCTTATGAGTTCAATTAGCAGTCGGAACTTGTCCCTCTCGGATTTGGGTGTTCTCCCCTCAACCTTGTCGATGTCTATCTTACCGGTCTCAGGGTCGTACCCCACCTGTTTCAGGCATGCCTGGGACAGTTTTATGGCCTTCCTGGCGTCCTCTGCCTCCACGTGTTCCTTGAGTTTTATCTTTGCACTGGCCTCTGAGAGTCGCACAAGGGCCTCCAGCTGCCTTGCTGTTATGGGGACCGGCGAGTCCTCATCGGCTGCGCTGGCCCTCATTGATACGTAGAAGTCCTCAAGGACCTGCATCGCCTCATCTGTCAGCACGGGTCTCACATTCTTTCTTGCATAGGCTATGTACTTCCTCAGCAGTTCTGGGTCGATTTCAAAGGGGGTGTGGTCCTCCTTATGTGTTTTCAGGATGTGCCTTGCAAGTTCCCTGTCCTTCTCCTCGTCGGGTTTGTCCTCCACAACGAATATCAGGTCGAAACGTGACAGTATGGTTGATGGAAGATCTATCTGCTCTGCAATTGATTTGTAACTGTCGAATCTCCCGAATTTTGGGTTTGCGGCTGCCAGGACAGAGCACCTTGAGTTGAGGGTTGCCATTATACCTGCCTTGGCTATGCTTATGGTCTGCTGCTCCAGTGCCTCGTGGATGGCTGAACGGTCCTCATCACGCATCTTATCCAGTTCATCCACACAGACGTTACCCTTATCTCCCAGGACAAGGGCACCGGCCTCAAGGGACCAGCCACCGAATTCATCCCTCACAGCCGCGGCGGTGAGCCCAACCCCTGAGGTACCCTTACCGCTTGTGTATATCCCCCTGGGGGCCAGCTTTGACACGTACTTGAGCATCTGGGACTTACCTATACCCGGGTCCCCGACTATGAGGATGTGTATGTCCCCACGGAGGCGGGTCTTATCATCGAGCTCCTTCCCGGTCCCCCCAAAGAGCTGAAGGGCTATGGCCTCCTTTACCTCACGGTAACCGTGTATTGATGGTGCGGTGGACCTTATGATCTTCTCGTATATGTTGGGGTCAGCTGCAAGTTCCCTTATCTTTTCCTCGTCCTCCTCACTTATCTGGAGCTCCTCAAACTCCTGTTCAAGGAACTCGGTGTAGTTTCCATATATGAAGTTCTTGAACCGTCTGGTCCTCTCATCGCGGACTGTCCTCAGTGTACCTGTGACCCTCACGATGTCCCCTGGGGTGAGGGTGTCAACCAGGTCATCCTCAAGGACGACGGTTATCTGGCGGGGCTGCTCACCACCTGAGAGGTTCTCAAGTGGCTCCTGGAGTTTCAGTGTCTGGGTGTCCAGGAACTCTGATTCGTCCTGAAGGAGTCTGAAGGACCTGCCGCCACACTCTGAGCAGAGTGATGGCTCCGTGATCATGTTGGTGGACTGGCTGACCTCATGGAGCCTCATGCAGCCCCTGCACTCAAAGACGGCCTTAACTATCCTGGGCCTTATCTCATCTGTTTTCCTTACAATACCGTCAACTGCAACGAATTTACCTATGAATTTACTCCGGAGCTCCCGGAGGGGTATGACGTTGCTGACCCCACTGAACCTTATGTTGAGGTCCACGTTCTTCCTCAGGGGATCAATGTTCCTTATGGCCTTCTGGGCGGCCCTTATCACATCGTCTGGTTTTTCAATTAGAAGGTCTGCAAGGTCGGGGTCGAACATTTCAAGGTCAAGGTAATCAACTTCAATGGATCTGACGTTGGGGTACTTCTCTATGGACTCAAACACCCTGTCCTTGTACTCCTTGAGTGAAAAGAATTCCTCGAATTTTGTGAGTGTCTTGCTCTTATCCACGGTTTTCATCATGAAAGTATATTATAACGACATTATAAAACCTTAATTGAGTGAGTGACCTAGCCCTTATGAACATGAAGATTTTTTTCACAGTCACTGAATGTAAGGTGAGATCATGAAGAGATCAAGGATAAACCTCTTTAAGGTAACATCAATGACCATATCAATTCTGGGAGTGCTTCTCATAGCAGGGACCATACTGATATTTGCATATATAGGCGTCGATGCGGTATCTGATGCCATATCTGGGAGTGTGGAGAAGGGTGCCGAGTACGATGAACTCGCAAAGCTCCAGAGCGATTACTCGGCACTGAAGGTCCAGTATGACTCGGTTAAAAAGGATGTCTACCAGAGGAACAACGATAACCTGACAAAGACGTACCTGAATGCTGAGATAGAGCTTGTGAAGGCCAAGTCAGCGATTGATGATGTTAAAAGTGCCCTGGAGACAAATAAACCAAAATCTGAGGTTGATGATCGCATAAAAACAGCCAGGTATCAGCTTCAGGTTGCCTCACAGGCCCTGAATGATCTGAGGGCACTCATGTGAGCTGATGGGTGATTCTTTTTCATTTCCTTTTTCCTTGAAGCCCTGCTGATCTAATGGATGATTCTCTCCCATTTCTTTCTACCCTTGAAGTCCTGGCCCACAATGTACATCTCTGCGCTTGCCTTTCTTGATGAGGCTGGTTTTGTTGTTTTGAGTTTCCAGAAATCCTTTTTCATTTCCTTTATGACTTTATCGAGTTCGGGGCCCTGGAATGCCTTGATCAGGATGTTCCCCTTCCTTTCAAGGACCCTGTAGGCTATATCAAGGACATTCTCAACAAGATCCACCGAGCGGAGATGGTCGATGTCCCTTATACCTGAAAGGGATGGGGCAGCGTCTGATATGACCACATCTGCCCTTCCACCAAGCTCCTCAATTATCCTCTCCTTTATAGCAGGGTCTGTGAAGTCCCCAATTATGGCCCTGAAGTTCTCGGCGGGGAAACCCTTTATCCTCTGGAGGTCAACTGCAACCACAAGTCCCTCCTCACCTACCTTCTCAAGGGCGACCTGTGACCATCCCCCGGGGGCTGCCCCGAGGTCGAGGACCCTGTCACCATTCCTTATCAGTTTGTAGCGGTTGTTGAGTTGCAGTAACTTGTAGGATGCCCTTGAGCGGTAGTTCTCCCTCTTGGCACTTTTGTAGTAGTGGTCCCTTTTTCTTTCAGCCTGCCATCGTTTTCCCATGGATTCACCTCTGGAAGTTCAGTGATCTGCAGACAGGCGCCCCTGTCCTGATGATCCTGGCATCGAGTTTTTCACCGTCAATTTCAAGGATCATGACGCTTGGATCTGTTAGGCGGGGCACTGTAGGGCTCCCAGGGTTGAGGAGGAGCATGTCCTCAAGTTCGGTTATGAAGGGCTGATGCGTATGTCCGCTTATGAGGACATCCACACCAAGCTCGAGCCCCAGGTACCTCAGCTGCTGGGTATCACCACGGGGGTAGACCTCCCCGTGTATGAGGCCCACCCTGTATGCTCCGATCTCAAATAACCTTGATCTGGGGTTGTCTACACCATATCTGCGGTCCATGTTTCCCTGAACGCACTCAACAGGTGCAATGGTTTCAAGGTCACTAAGAACATCCGGTGAGGTCAGGTCACCGGCGTGGAGTATAAGTTCAACGTCGCTGAAGGCCTCAAATACCGCCTCAGGAAGTTCAGCTGCCCTGTCAGGGATGTGTGTATCTGATATAACACCTATTAGCATTCTCACTCTCCTTATATGGGGGATAGTTTTCTTTGTTTACCCTCTGTCAGTTCCATGGTGGATTTTCAGTTGATACCATCAGGTGAGCAATAAGATTACACAGTCCTATATCTTTTTTATTTTTAAAATAAGTTTTCCGGAGTATCGGTATCTGGGTCGTGAATAAACTGTACCCTGTTGGGCCGCACTCTGGTTCCAGAGGTGTCTGTATTTCTGACCTGTACCGAGACCCGAAGGTGTTAATGAGGGGAAACAATAAATGGGGTGGTGGTTATCGCACAAATTCCTCAAATTCACAGGTGCGGTCACCGAGGCCCCAGCACCTCACCTCACGGAGGTCAACCGGTCTCCCACTCATTGATTCGAGTATTCCTGCAAGTAGACCACCCTCAAAGTGACAGAGGGCCTTACCTGAAGCAGGAAGCCCGGCACAGCTTAGGCACTCATCAACCCTAAGGCGGTAGGGGTTATTTTCAAGAATCTCAAGCTCACCGACACGTTTATCATGGAGGAATTTCACAGCTTCATCAGCGTTCTTCAGTCCCATACTCCGTCCAAGGTCCTTACCACTCTTGTAGAGGATACCGTTGGCTCCGTCCCCTATGATGGAGTAGGGCATGAACCTCAGTATCCTGAACAGTTTTATGTCTGTCATGGTACCAAGGGATGGTCTTTCAGCCACAAGGTCTCCAACATCATACATATTCATCACCTTTTAATAAAGATCATCTCATAATATTTAAACCTTTGTTATTACTGAAGCACCTAAAAAATAGTAATAACTCGTAGATAATTATTATCTATGGCAGCATGGCCACAGTTCTTCATCACGGATTAAAAAAATTAATGATCAGTCACCGGCAAGGAAACCCCCAATGGCGCCACCGATACCCATGAAGATCATTGAAACAAAGAGGAGCACCACCACAAGCAGGAGACCGGCGAATGCACCAAGGAACAACCCTCCGAATCCTCCAAGGACGGCACCAAAGATTGTTAAGAGAACCGCTAGGACTATGCCGCCAAAGGCACCGGCAACCGTGGCATTCCAGAACCCACCAGTGGCACCTTCCCTCACCATGAGGCCAACAACAAAACCCGCAAGGAACAAGCCAAGGACAGAGGCCTGGTCAATAAAAGGGCTAAGGATGATCGGAAAAACAACTGCAAGTATGAATCCAGTAATGACAGCTCCCCACTTAACCATATAAACACCATAACAGTTTATGTTACGCCATCCTAAAAAACTTTTAGATTTATAGACACCTCCTGACATAATATTATACATGCCAGGGAAATCTATGGCAGTTGTCTTTCCACATCACCTCATGGAGAGTCATCCCGCTGCAGAGAAAACATCAGACTTCATTGTGGTGGAGGACCAGCTCTTCTTTGGAGACCCTGTATTCAACCTGAGGTTCCATAAGAACAAACTCCTGCTTCACAGGGCCACCATGCGCTACTATTATGACCACCTGAAATCAAGGGGTCTGAATGTCAGATACATAGATTACACGCCGGACCCTGACATGGGGTACCTCAGGGACCACCTTGAGGGATATGAGAAGGTCTACACCCTGGAACTCCTCGACCATGAACTTGAGAGGAGATTGAGGCGGCTCTGCAGTGAAACGGGCGCAGAACTCGTTGAGATTGAGGGGCCATTCATCTTCAGAAGGAGGCTCATGGACAGTTACTTCAGGGATGGCAGGTTCTTTCTCACATCATTCTACATAAGGGAGAGGAGGAGGCTCTCCATTCTCATGGAAAACTTCAAGCCCAAGGGCGGTAAATGGACATTTGATAGGGAGAACAGGAGGAGGCTGCCGCGGGGAATGAATATTCCCAGGCCCATAGAACTGCCTGAAAACAGTTATGTGCGTGAAGCCAGGAGTTACGTGACCGAGCGCTTTTCTGATAACCCTGGTTTCATGGAACACTTCAACTACCCCACAACCCACAGGGAAGCCCGGATATTTTTGAGGGATTTCATAGAAAAAAGGCTCAGGAACTTTGGAAGCTACCAGGATTTCATATCCCGTGATGAGACGTTTCTCTTCCACTCTGTACTCTCTTCCTCACTCAACATCTGCCTCCTAACACCCATGGAGGTTCTGAAAGCAGCGCTATCTGCAGATGCCCCCCTCAATTCTGTTGAGGGATTTGTGAGGCAGGTTATGGGCTGGAGGGAGTTCATAAGGGCAGTTTACCTCCTGAGGGGATCCTATCAGAGGACCAGGAACTTCTTTAACCACGGTGGCAGACTGACAGATAAACTTTACCATGGCAGAACGGGCCTTGAGCCCTATGATACCGCAGTAAGGAGGGTTTTAACCTGTGGATACACCCACCACATCGAGCGCCTCATGGTCATAGGTAATCTCATGCTCCTCCTCGGCATAGACCCTGATGATGTTTATCGCTGGTTCATGGAGATGTTCATAGACTCCTACGACTGGGTGATGGTCCCCAATGTCTATGGCATGAGCCAGTACGCTGATGGGGGCCTCATGGCAACCAAGCCCTACATATCATCATCAAACTACATCCTGAGGATGAGTGACCATGCAAGGGGTGACTGGTGCAGGGTCTGGGACTCCCTCTTCTGGACATTCTTAAATGATAAAAGGAGTTACATAGGTGAAAATCCCCGCATGAGGCTCCTCTACAGGTACCTCACAGATGAAAAACTTGAGGACTTCCAGAGGGTCAAAAGAAGATTTTTAGATGGACTCAGAGACCCCTGATAGGTTACTCATAGCCGGTGTAGTCCAGGGCACCTGAGTTGTAGAGCCTCTGAAGGTCAGATGCATGGGTTAGCTCATATGCGGTGTAGGGATTGTTGAGGTAGGGGTGGATAAGACCCTTTATGATGTAATAGTAGGCTCCCAGTCTCCCGTACTGCTTCCAGGCTATCTGCACGTAGAGGGGGAAGCCACAGCCAGGGTTTACGAATACGTTACCCTCCCGGACGGTCCCATGGAAGACCATGGGCATGGGGCCCTCCTGGCCCTTCTCGGCAGCCAGCCTTTCAACGTAGTCCATGGCCTCATCGAGGGTGTCGAATTCGTATCCATCGGCCCTGTAACGGTATTTGCCGTCAGGCACTCCAAATATGAAGGATTCAATGACCTCGGTCCAGTCTATGTCTGTCCTGTACTCTGAGCTGATGTATGCGAGTTCTATTATGGTGACGTTGCCCTCCCTGTAGTGTCTGTAGTTTGAGCTTCCTGCGTAGTGGACCACAAGGGCACACTTTGATCCCCTCTGGGCTGCGTACTCTGCAAGCACCTTTGACTGGGGGTGTCCCGGGTACATATCTGGGTTTGCCAGTTTTACGAAACCCAGACGCCCAACGGGCTCCACAGGGCTCAGGGCAGTTACACCGTAGAGGTAGGCCCCGAATATGAGAATGGCTGCAACGATGATATAGGATGATCTTGCCATGTTATCCTCGTTTGATTTATCTATTTTATTTATGCTAAGGGCCCATTCTGTATAAAAGTAACGGTGTATATTCAGAATAGAGTTACATCATTTCTCCTGCAGCAAGTCCTTTATTTCCCTGATCTCCCTTTTAAGGTCCTCTATACTTTTTTCTATGTTTTCTATCCTGTCATGGATCTCCTTTTCTTCTTCAGGGTTTTTAACGAACCAGGAGGCCAGGGAGGCTGTGAGGAAACCCACGAAGGTGACCCCCACAAGCATGAGCATGCTGGTTATGGCCTTACCGTAGAGTGTTGTTGGGGGGATCACAACCTCACCCACGATTGTGGTTGTGATGCTGTACCAGAGGGAGTCCAGCGGACCGTGGAGGGATCTGTTGACCCCTGACTCCATCATATAAAAGAAGAGTGTGCCCCCCACTATTGCAAAGAGGAGTATCCCCAGTGCCTGGTCAAGGTGAGTGTCCACCAGGAATGTGAAGAACTTCTTGAGGTACTTCCTGAAGAGGGCGAGAACCTTCACAACCCTGATGATCCTTATGAATCTGAAGGCCCTGAAGAAATCCACAGGCATGAAGGCCACTATATCCATCCAGTTCTCCCTTAGGAATCTTTTCCTGTCATCGGCCCTTTTGAGGTTGATGGAGAATTCCAGAAAGAGTATGATGCAGAGGAAAAGGTCAAACTGGTTGATGGCATTCACGGCCCCAGGATTTGAGGGGTAGAAGGATATGTAGCTCAAGAGCACTATGTCAAGGATTATGAGTATTAGGAGAGTGAGTTCCTTGATCCTGATGAGTTCTCCGTACTCCATAGGGACCACATTATAGAGTTGGTCTTCTGGCATCATAAATACTTTGCAGTGCACGGGGCTCCACCCTAACTGCGGTGTTTTCATGTAATCTGTAATCCACATAGACAGCCATAAGCCACGGAATTGAATGACTTCGTTATAGGATACTATTACGAATACACTGACTGAATAAAATACTGTAGTTCTATTATAGAAAATTTTTTGAGTAATCAGTGGAACTGATGGGGATGAGAATCAAAAAAATAAAATATTATTGATCTGAAAAAGATTTGTATTATTTATTTTATCTTTATCCTCCTGAGGGAATTCCTATAGGAGAAATCAGTCTGCCCTCTGTTCTGAATCCGATAATTGACACATCTTCAGTGACGTTTAGTCTTCCCCTGAACTTCCTTTTTTCTCCGGGTTCAAGCCTATCTATATCGATTCCATCAACCTTAACTACATTTCCATAATCGTCAATTAATTTTATATAGACAACTCCAAAATCTAGAGCTGATTGTACCTGTTTTGAACTTCTCCTGTGATAAAATAAGCTCCATTAGCCTCTTCAATAGTGAAATTGATGATATCAAACTGGACAAGTCCCCTCTCATATGATGTCATAACTTCGCTTCCTTCGAAACTTCCAACCATAAAAATAAATATGGACCATAAAAGGAAGATAGAAATTTTGGTGATTCGTCCACGTCTATTCCACCATTTACTGATTCTTCCAATTATACCTACTTTATCCTCCATTAAATCACCTTTAACATTAAACAGATAAACTATAAACTCATTTGATTAAAGTTTTTCTATTTAATCTCAATTAATAAAACATATTGATAGATGATTCATTATACAGATAAATATCAAGTTTTGCAGACTGTATTTAATTTTTCAGTTTTTTACTAGATAAAAAAGGTTGATACCAAAAATAATTCACTTAGATGAAGCATTCTAAAGCTGCTATTAATTTATAAAAAAATAAAGGGATCCTGCTTAATTAAGCAGGCGTTCCATATGCAGGGTAGCTAAACTTTTCTTCCCACATGTATCCACAGTTCCTGCATTCGAAGTAATCGAGATATTTGCCCTCCCTTTCTAAGTATATCTCATCAGTGACAATATTATTGAAGGAACCACAATAGGGGCAACTTACTTTCTCTCCTTCAGGTAAAACAAGGGGAAACTTTCTATCCTTAGTTGATTTATCGGTAGATTTGGATTCATATTCATATAGTGATTTATCTGCATCTATAACTTTAGCTTCATATTTTACTATTTCATGGCCGGGATCATCAAGATAGACCTCGAATGTTGATTTAGCTCCAGGAGCAAGATTAGTATCGTTAGCATAGGTGTAATCTTCTGCTACGAGTTCCCCATTTTTATCGTATCCTCTTACAAGAATTTTGACGTAGGCCACGCCAAAATCATTTTTGTTTTTTACCGTACCGTTAATATAATAGTATCCATACTGAAAGCTACCAGTTGAATTTACTATTACAACATTTTTTGCTTCGGGGTGTGTTTCCTCTGTTTCATTAATGGTTTCAGTAGGTTCTTCAGAAGTACAACCAGAAACCATAACTACCATACAAATTAAACCCAATGTTAGAAAACCTAAATATTTTGTTTGCATAGACTTCATAGAATACCTCTAAAAGTTATATGGCGTATATTTACTTATTTATAATATTAAAATCATTTAAATATTTAATCAAAGTTGTGTGGCATCATCCTTAATAACATACAGCCAAGCATCGCTAATCACGAAAGTCGCTGGACCACAAGTTGCACAATCAAATTAAGCGAATCCGCCTAAAATCTAATTTTAGATTGCTAGAATTGATGTTATTTCCTGAAACCCAAAGAGTTTTATAGAAATGGCAGGAAATATACAATATTATTATCTCAAGGGGGTGATCGGAGGATTCAGTTTAGTTATGCTGCTCGTTAGGGGAATGTTTATTATAAAACATGAAATTGGCATCTGATATTATTTCAGTCATATGAATATAAAATAAGGGGAGGTTAATGCTTTGAACAGGATAATGAACTTTTCCCGGGACCTGGTGGGGGTTCTGGCATCGCCTGAGGAGGCGTTAAGCAGGGTCAAGGAACTTGGAGTTGAAAACCAGGGCCTTTACCTCTACGTGTTCCTCTCGGCCTTTCTCGGCTACATGATTGGCGGGGTAATTTCGGCTGCAACGGGCGCCGGTATAATGGTACCCGTCCTTTTTGCGCTGGCTGGACTCGTTGTCTCCTTCATAAAACTGATAGTATGGGCTCTCATATCACATATAATCGCTACCGTGGTATTCAAGGGCAAGGGGACATTCGCAGGCACCCTGAAGATGATGGGGTTCGCAGCAGCGCCCTTTGTGGTGGGAATATTCGCTATCATAACCCTGACACTTCTCGGGACATTCTTCACATCATCAATGCTATTTGTGGTGATGTACATCTGGACGGTAATGATTGCCGCCGCTGCAGTGGCTGCTGAACATGAAATGGGCTATGGAAGGGCGTTTCTATCAGTGTTCGCACTTCCAGCCATTATAATAACACTTCTTATGATGCTTGCGGGGGTATTATGATGAATGGAACTGACATTGCAGGGGCCATAATCCTCATAGTTCTGATTGCAGGGTTCATTGTGGCATCAACAGCCTCTCTTCTACCCAAAACCCAGGAGGAGGCAACTGTATCTGAAAACTTCACCCTGAACTCTGCAGAGGTCTCTGGTGTTAAGTACGTAAATGTGAACATGGAATCAAATACAAGCGGGGCCTACATTGGATTTGCTGATAACTCAGATAGCGTTTACATGATCTCAACGAAAACCGACCCTGGAGATGCGAAGCCAGAGGTTAACTATACCGTTGATGGCGAGACACTGAACCTCAACGTTAAGATGGATGCAGGTGATGCAAGGATACTCCTATCAAACAGGTACACCTACAATATAACCCTCCGGAGCAAGGTTGGAGGTGTTACACTGGTTCTTGCAAATAACTCAAGGGTGGACACCATCAATTCAACCATCCAGTACACCGGCGGCGGCACGGTTCTCCTGGGAAATACGAGCTTCAGGAACGCATCATTCAATGTGAATACCGGAGGATTCTACATAGCAGACCTTGCAGAGGGTGTGAGACCCACAGGTAATATGAGCACCCAGGTCATGGTGGGGGGAACATCAGTAGCCCTGTTTCCGGCATACGCCATCAGAATCACCGGATCCGTGGATTACGGAGGGATAGGTTTCGAACCCCAGGGATTCCGTGTTTTGAGAAATTCAACCAGTTACCTTGAAATGGAAACACCCTCCTATGGAAGTTCAGCAGGATTTCAGATAATAAACACTGTCGGACTTGGAGGCATCAACGTGGGCGTTTTCAGGATGCCTTTCACGCCCTGAAACTTTTTCAGGCCTTTAATTTTTTTCTCAGGGGGATCTTAGGCTCAATGTATGTCCTGTAGAGGGTTTCAAAGAATACACGTATCATGTATGTGTGCTTAAGGAGATATGAGGGCCTTGAATAGAATTTGAGGTATGCCTTAACTAGTTTTCTCTGGATAAGTTCACGGCTCAGGCCAAGTTTTTCGTACCTTATAACAGGCTGTATAACGGTGTACCGATCCCAGTCCTCCTCCAGGAGGCCCTTACTTTTGAGTTCAGTGTAGATGGGGGTCCCGGGGAATGGTGTCAGTATGGAGTACTGACTGTAGTCAGGGTCAAGTTTTATTGAAAAGTCGATGGTCCGGTCCATCTCAGAGGGTCTCTCACCGGGGTAACCGAGGATGAATGATGTTATAACCTCCAAACCAGCCCTTTTAGCGGCCTTCACCGCGTCCTCTGACTGCTTAACGGTTATGCCCTTTTTCATCATATCAAGGATGCGCTGGCAGCCTGATTCAACACCATAGTATACTGTGCTCATCCCCGCCTCCCTGAGAGTCCTCAGAAGTGGCTCCTGAACCATATCCACACGTGAGGATGTAACAAAGCTCACATCCAGGCCCCTTCTTCTGATCTCCTCTGCTATTTCACGGGCCCGTGGCCGATGCAGCATGAAGGTGTCGTCAAGGAAGGCAATTTCATGGAGGCCGTAGATCTCGGTGAGTTCCTCAACCTCATCCACGACGTTTTCGGGGCTCCTGAAACGAAACTTTTTACCCATTATAAGGGATGAAGAGCAGTAGCGGCAGGGGTAAACGCATCCACGGCTTGTTATCATACCCCCAGCCTCCTGACTGGAGGTTTCATAGTCCCTGAAGGGTACAAGGTGCCTTGCAGGAAAGGGGATGTCGTCGAGGTTCTCTATGAGTGGCCTTGGAGGTGTGGTTCTGAGCCGCTCATCGGCGCGGTAACTGATACCCTTAACCCCCTCGAGGACGCCCCTGTCCCCGCGTTCCCAGCCCTCTGCGAGTTCGACGATGGTTTCCTCACCCTCACCCATAACAACAACATCAAGTTCCCTGCAATCCCTGAGTGTCTCCAGAGGGAGAAACGTGGGGTGGGGGCCACCTATAACCGTAAGGACATCGGGAAGAACCCTCTTTATGGCCTTTATGTACTCAAGGGAGGTCTTTATGGTGGCTGTGGTTGCGGTTATCCCAACGATGAGGGGGTTGAGCTTTTCAACGAGGAGTGCAACACCCTCTGCCCCCATCCTTCTGAGGTCGTCGTCTATTATCTCCACACTGAAGGAGGCCCTCTCAAGGGCTGCTCCAAGGTACATCAGGTTGAGGGGAGGTAAAACAAATCCAAGCTTATTCTTAACAGCTGTCTGATCCTCAGGGTTTATGAGAACAACGTCCAATAAAACACCACCATTTAATTAAGGCCTCCTACGAGGATGGCTTCTTTAAGTATGCCCTTCAGTCTATTCACACCTCAGGGTTTTAAGCCGTTCCACAGGATATCAGTGAATTCTTGGGGGGGCCTGGTTTCATGGCATCTGAAGTGTGAACTGAGGCTTGCATGTGAGATGTAACCTATTATAAGTTCTGCGGCGACTCCTGGATCCACATCCCTTATCTTTCCTTTTTCTGTCATTTCGCTGAGATAATTCTCAAGTGCAGTGTATATCATCTCCCCTGTTGAATCTGGAAGTTCCCATTCCTCAAATCCGTGTTCCTCAAGTTCTCTCTCAGCCAGCATCACAAAGAGGAGGTCCATCTTCTCGTTAACAATGACCTCTGTGAGCCCTGAGATAACCTCATAGATGACCTCCCGGGGCTCCCTGTCTGCATTAAGTACATCACCGAGTAGTGCAGACACCCGTCTTCTGCTTGTATCCATTATCCTTTTCAGTAGATTTTTCTTGGATCCGAACTTTCTAAAGAGTGTTACCTCGCTGACACCGGCTTCAGCAGCTATCTCCCTTGTTGTGGTCCCCCGGTAACCCTTTCTTATGAATAGGCTCCTTGCAGCGTCCAGTATCCTATCCTCTGTGGAGACCATGATATCACTTATGTAAGTACTTACTAACACACCTTATATAAACCTATCCCAATAAGGCGGGTTAATGTTATATAAAACCACCAGCACAGATTAAACCATGGAAATAACCGAGGAAGATGTTATCCAGTCCCTGGATATCTTCACAGCTGTCCCTATATTTCTGCTTAATCGCTGGGCCGAGAGGGGCACCAACCTCGCGGCAAAATTCAGGTCCCAGATAATGAGCCAGTACTCTGACCTGTCCATGATGGACCGGGAGCGCGTTAAAAAAGTACTTGAGATGGACGTATCAGAGATTCAGGAGATACTTAAGAGGGCCTACATGAGAACAGGTAAGAAACAGCTTAAGATACTTGCAGATCCCTCAAGCAGAGGATTCATAGAGGTGAACCTCCGTGAGGTCAGGAGTATACTCGATGGCATCCTCTGAGGGCGCACCCTCCTTACTTCCTTAAAGGACTCCAGGCATTGGACCCCAGTACGCAGTATCTTTTCTTCCTCTTTGCATGATCAGGACCGTAGCCTTTCACCATACATGCGCTCATAGTACCTGAGGTACTCTCCGCTCTTGATGTTCTCCCACCACTCTCTGTTTTCAATGTACCATTTGATGGTCTTCCTTATACCCTCCTCGAAGGAATAGGTGGGCCTCCAGCCAAGTTCATCCATTATCTTTCCTGCGTCTATGGCGTATCTCCTGTCATGTCCCGGTCTGTCATCAACGAATTTTATGAGGGACTCATCCTTCCCGAGCTCCCTGATGATGAGTTCTACGATCTCAATGTTCCGCCTCTCATTGTTGCCACCTATATTGTAGACCTCACCGACACGGCCATGGTGGAGTACAAGGTCTATGGCCCTGCAGTGGTCATACACGTGTATCCAGTCCCTCACATTCATGCCATCACCGTATACAGGGAGCGGCTTATCCTCGAGGGCGTTGGTTATCATGAGGGGTATGAGCTTCTCAGGGAACTGGTAGGGGCCGTAGTTATTGGAGCAGCGGGTTATGTTGACCGGCAAACCATAGGTACGGTTGTATGCCCTGACAATGAGGTCTGCAGAGGCCTTGCTGGCAGAGTAGGGGCTGTTGGGTGCAAGGGGAGTATCCTCTGTGAAGTAGCCCTCCTCTGCGGAGCCGTAGACCTCATCTGTTGAGATCTGTATGAACCTCTCAACGCCGTGCCTCCTTGAGGCCTCCAGAAGTGTCTGGGTACCCATGACATTTGTCCTTATGAATATGCCCGGGTCCTCGATACTCCGATCAACGTGGGATTCCGCCGCAAAGTTCACAACAGCGTCGGAATCTGCTATGAGGCGGTTAACGAGTTGTTTGTCGGTTATGCTGCCCTTAACAAATGTGTAACGCGGGTCATCCTCCACGCCGGCGAGGTTTTCAAGGTTCCCGCAGTAGGTAAGGGCGTCAAGGTTGATTATCTCATAGCTGTGGTTCTCAAGCATGTACCTTATGAAGTTGCTACCTATGAAGCCGGCTCCACCGGTTACAAGAATCCTTTCCATTCAAATCTCCTCAGAGGTAAACTGGCCTCTCCCTCAGGGGCTTCCAGTTCCTGTCCTTATCTGAAATTATGAGTTCATCCACCATTTCCAGGGGCCACTCTATCCCTATGTCAGGGTCGTCCCAGGGTATGCCAGAGTCATATTCAGGGAGGTAGAGTTCTGTGCACTTGTAGTTGACTATGCAATCATCTGCGAGGACCAGAAATCCATGCGCAAATCCCTCTGGAATGAAGAATTCCCTCCGGTTCTCCTCTGAAAGGAAGACACCCACCCATTCACCGTAGGTCTCCGAGTCCCTCCGGAGGTCCACCGCAACATCAAAGATCTCACCCTTCACAGCCCTTATGAGCTTTCCCTGGGGCTTTTTTGTCTGGAAGTGAAGGCCCCTGAGAACGCCCCTCTGTGACATGGACTCGTTGTCCTGGACAAAGGTGATATCAAGGCCATGGTCCCTGAATAGTGCCTGGTTGAAGGTCTCCATGAAGTATCCCCGTTCATCTTCGTAAACCTCAGGTTCTATGATGACTGCACCATCGAGTCTGGTTTTCTGGAATTTGAATTCACCCATGGAAGTTTCCCTCCGCTAGGTCCTTCAGGTATCTGCCGTATTCTGTCTTCTCAAGTTTTTCTGCCATTTCAAGGAGATCTTCCCTTGTGATCCACCCGTTGTTATAGGCTATCTCCTCAAGGCATGCGATGTAGAATCCCTGCCTCTTCTGTATGGTCTCTATGAAACTGCTTGCCTCAAGTAGTCCATCATGGGTACCTGTGTCAAGCCAGGCCATACCCCGGCCCATGAGCTCCACCCGGAGCTTCTTCATCTTCAGGTACTCCTCATTGACGGAGGTTATCTCAAGTTCACCCCTCTCTGACGGCTCTATTCTCTCGGCAATTTCAACCACCTGGTTGTCATAGAAGTAGAGGCCAGGAACAACGTAGTTGGATCTGGGTCTTTCAGGTTTTTCCTCTATTGATATGACCCTGCCCTCACTGTCGAATTCAACAACACCGAATGGTCGGGGGTCCTTTACATAGTAGCCGAATATAACAGCACCCTCCCTGATGGATGCGGCCCTCTGGAGTATTTCACTGAACCTGTGCCCGTAGAATACGTTATCGCCCAGGACCAGGGCCACCCTGGAGTCTTCAATGAAATCCTTCCCCACAATGAATGCATCGGCAATGCCGCGGGGTTCCTCCTGCACCTCATAGGAGAACCTGACACCGAACTGTGAACCATCCCCCAGCAGGTCCCTGTAGAGGGGAAGGTCCCTTGGTGTTGATATCACCAGTATATCCCTTATACCCGCGAGCATCAGCACAGATAGCGGGTAGTATATCATGGGCTTATCATATATGGGGAGGAGCTGCTTTGAAACAGCCCTTGTTATGGGGTAGAGGCGGGTTCCTGAACCCCCTGCCAGCACTATACCCTTCATCGTCCACCTCCCTATCTCATTTCTTCAAGGTAATCCTTAAGGGCTTCCCTGTAGCTTCTTAGGGGTCTGAAGCCCTCCATGATCCAGTTGTAATTTTTGAGGACAGAAAATGATGGCCTGCGGGCGGGTCTCGGGAATTCATGGCTCCTTACAGGTTTAAGTTTAACATCCATCTGCAATGCACTGAATATCTCCCTGGCAAATTCATACCATGAGCAGTGGCCAGAGTTTGTTATGTGGTAAACACCATAAGCGGGCCTTTCAATAAGCTTCCCGATTGCACCTGCAAGGTCCCGGGTGTATGTTGGGGATCCGTACTGGTCATCCACGACACTTATCTCATGTCCCCTCTCTGCCAGTTCCACCATGGTCCTTACAAAATTCCTGCCGTTCCTGCCAAAGAGCCAGGAGGTCCTCACTATGTAGAATCTATCTGTCAGATCCCGCACAGCAAGCTCGCCCAGGTACTTGGTTTTCCCGTAAAAGTTCAGTGGATCAGGTTCATCAAATTCAAAGTATTCATCACCCTTCTTGCCATTGAAGACGTAATCTGTGGATATGTAAACCAGACTGGCGCCTGTCTGTGATGCGGCAGCCGCAACGTTCCTGGTCCCGAGTACGTTCACCTGATAGGCGGTTTCACGCTCTGACTCGGCACAGTCAACATCTGTGAATGCAGCCGCATGTATAATGGTATCAGGCTGTGCTTCGACTGTAAGTTCCATGACACCCTCAAGGTCCCTGATGTCAGTGTCTCCTGATGTTAAAACCTCATGTTTTTCTTTCAGGACATCAATGAGGTCACTTCCAAGCATACCCGAGGCTCCGGTTAAAAGAACCTTCATTCAATCACCCATAATGCTCACTGCAGCCCCATAACCTGTTATCTCAAGGAAGGCATCAACGTCACCGAGACCCTCAAGGACGTGGTCGGCGCCTGCGGCCTCCAGTTCATCGACGGTGAAGTCCCCGGTGGCAACCCCCACAGTCCTCACCCCAAGTTCTCTGCCGGCTTCAATATCCCGTGGGGTGTCACCTACGGTTATAACATTTTCCCGCCGTATCTGTCCGTAGATGGAGGATGCCCTTTCAAGGGCAAGCCTCAGTATGGAGGCCCTGCTGCACCCCTCGTTACCAAAGCCCCCGAAATTGAAGTATCCGTCAAATGAGGTATCCCTGAGCTTCAACCATGCGACTGGCTCAATGTTGCCGGTCACAACCCCCAGCGGTGTCCCGGCTTCACTGAGCCTTTTAAGTATAAACTCTGCACCATCCAGGGCTCTTATGTTATCCCTCTCAAGGTTCAGGCGGTAATTGTATGAGATCCTATCCACTATCCTCAAGAAATCCTCATCGCTGATTTCAAGGCCGTACTTCCATGCTGTCTGGAATATTATCTCCTTATCGGTCATCCCCTGGATGCTCCCGATGTCTATCTCAACATCAACGTTGAAAAATTCCCTGAACGCCTGCCTGAAGGAGTAGAAGTGACAGTGGGATCCAACAAGCAGCGTTTTATCAATATCGAATATGATCGTGTTCATCTTAGACCTGCCTCTCATACTTTTTCCTGAGGTGCTCAGAGCTGTACTCATAGTAAACTATGTTTGATTTCAGAAATACCCTCTGGGCTGGGGTGCCATTCCTGAGGTAGGTGACGGTTATCTTCCGCTCACTTACCCGTATGTCAATTGCATTTCCCCGGGGACCTGTTGTGTAGGTGTGTTCAGCCCCCAGGATGTCCCTTATTCTTATCCAGTCCACTGCCATGGCCCTTTACCCGCTCTTCAATCCTGCTTCACCATCATGGTGACGTTATTATTATCTACAGTTTCATCTATAAATTATTCTATGAAGAGGGATGTCTGTGAAATCGATGATGCCAATGAGGCCCTTGTGCTCAGGGTGAAGGAGTCGATGCCTGAAGACGATGAAATAAAAAGACTCTGTGACCTCTTCAAAATATTATCCGAGCCCACAAGGCTCAGGATAATCGAGGCACTCAGTGTGGATTCTCTTTGTGTCTGTGAACTGGCATCCCTCCTTGAGATGACCCAGTCAGCGGTTTCCCACCAGCTCAGAATCCTGAGAAGCGCGGGAATCGTTGACTATGAAAGGGATGGTAAGATGGCACGCTACCACCTCACCGATAGGGGCGTGGCGGATATTATAGAAAACTGCAGGAGTAAATGTCTTTAGCACAGGAGATATAAGATGTATGAACTTCTTTCGCATCCACTGGAGAATGGTTCACCGGTTCACACGGCACTTGATGATGTGAGCATATCAATCAGTAACAGGGTACCTGTGGATGGGTATGAGACCCACACCATCATCACATCCAACCATGCCGGGACCCATGTTGATGCCCCGGCCCATTTCATTGAGGGTGGAAAAAGGATATGTGAATACAGTATTGATGAACTTGTATTCAATGATGTCTGCACTGTTGACGTTGATGTGGGGCCAGGGGACCCCATAGGAAGTGGGGATATTGAGATTCCAGACTGCGACCTCCTCCTCATAAGGACGGGCTTCGAGTCGGTGAGGGGCGAAGACATCTACCTCCATGATAACCCATGGATCACCCCTGAACTTATTGATAAAATAAGGAGGAACTTCAGGGACATCAGGGCCATAGGTGTGGACTGCATATCAATATCAAATCCGGAACACCCATCTGAGGGTGAGATGGCCCACCTAAGGGCCTTCACTGAGGACCCTGACTACGGGGAACCACTTCTCATCCTGGAGGATATGAAACTGATGGATGCTCCGGAGGTTATTGAGAGGGTCTTTGTGGTCCCCTGGACCATTGAGGGGGTTGACAGCGCACCATGTACCGTTATAGCGGAATTTCAGGTTTAATTTTCAGGAATTCTGTGGAGGGTATCTGTGGAGATAAAAATAAGGCCTGTTGGATTTGTGAGATCCCCATTCATGAGGAGGGGGGAGGCACCTCATCAGGGTAGACTCTCCATGGAGGAGAGCGAGATCCACATCTTCCCGGAATATCGTGACGCCCTGGAGGGGGTTGAACTTTTCAGGCACCTATTTGTTCTCTACTGGCAGCACCTTGCTGAAAGGGATGTTCTTAAGGTTGTTCCGCGGGGTAAAAAGAGGAAGAGGGGTGTTTTTTCAACAAGGGCCCCTGCAAGGCCCAACCCCATAGGGCTGTGCCTGGTGGAGCTCCTGGAGGCAGGGGATTTCCTCAGGGTTAGGGGCCTTGATGCACTGGACGGCTCACCTGTCATTGATATAAAACCCTACCATGAGGATATCGATTCACCCGGGGATTGAGAGGTCAGAACGCCTTTTTCATCGCATAGCCTGCAGTTATTGAGGAAGATGCCTTAAAATCTGGACTATTCCTCAGTTCTGAATGCTGCTTCAACGTCCCTTACAAAGGGTTCTATCTTGCAGTCACAGGTATTCTCCTTTATCTCCCTCTCGGTTATGGCGACTGTCTGGATGGGTTCCTTTCCGATGATCTCGCTCATACGCCTGAATGTTCCCTCTGCACCGCTTCCATCATATGTACAGAAGAAGGCAGCATTCTTTATCTTTGATGCATTTTCCCTGAGGTAGGTGCCAATGGGTACTGATGGATTACCTGCCCAGACAGGTGTACCCACTATCACAAGATCATAGTCTGATGGGTCCCTTTCATAGGGTTCAAGTACAGTGTCCCTGCCCCTCGCGGCCTGGTAACCTGATTTTAAAAACCCTATGATACCCGTCCGCTTCTGGGTGTCCCTTATCTCCTCGATGTCACATTTGAGTTCCCTGGCGATCTGGGATGCAACATCCCTGGTACGCCCGGTTCTTGAATAATATACCACAAGTGCCTTCATGGTTACTGGTATGTGAATGGGCGCATAAATAGTGTTCCCTCTCTGATAATTGGTGGTTAAGTGAGCCTAATGATCATATTCATGAATAGCCTGAAGGAACTTAAAAATCAGAAATCTGAGGTATTGAGAATCGTTATCTGAAGTATGGGGGGTAGCTTCCAGAGATTTAAAAGGGGGGTTGTTAGGAGTGAAAAAACGGGGAGGTGCTTTTTCGTTTTTTATCTCTGGAAGCTGATTTTTTGGTGCTTTCAACAGAACAAAATATCCCGGATGTTGAAAGCAAAATTTAAGGGGGTGATGTGTGTATGAGACACACAAACCTATATGTTAGAATTCTAGTATATAAAGATTTCGGTGGTGTGGGGTGGTTTGCAGGCTAAGATATCACATACAAAGTAGTGATGGGGGTCCACACACAGATCTCTTTACATGGGGCACATGCTAAAGTATCACATACAACACAACTATGGACAGGTGACATTATGCCGGTTATAGAGGGACCACTCTTCACCGCCCGCACATGCCAGGAATACCTGAAGATGTTTGATCTCAGGATAAATGAACTTGAGGGGCTGCGGATACTCGACTGTCCAGCGGGTGCCAGCTCATTCACACCAATCATGGCGGAGAAGGGCCTTGATGTGAGGGCCTGTGACATCATGTACGGTGAGGATGCAGATACCCTTGGAAACATGTGCAGGGAGCACATCATGGCACTCACAGATGCCCTTAAGAGGATCAGGAACCATTTCGTGTGGAGGTTCTACTCTTCACCGGAGGAGATGCTTGAAAAACGCCTGGATGCCTGCGGGTGCTTTGAGGAAAGCTACAGGGAGCGCCCTGAACTTTACGTTAGGGGGGACCTCAGGGATTTACCATTTGATGATGATGAGTTTGATCTCCTTCTCTCCTCCCATCTCCTATTCATATATGACCACAGCCTTGACAGGGAATTTCATGAAAGGGCCATCTCCGAGATGATACGCATCAGTTCAGAGGTGAGGATATACCCGATCGTCAAGGAGAACGGAAAACTCTCAGAATATGCAGAGAGCATACTGAAAGATAGAAGAGATGAATTTGATGCATTCACAGTCACGGTGGACTATGAGTTCAGGAGGGGAGGTAACATGATGCTTGTTCTAAAGAAAAGATGACACCAGATTCCTGGTCTTTTTTCATATACTATGATTACCTGAGTTCATCCCTGAAGTAAAGAGGATATCAGTTTCTGTTCTTTTCGCATAACTGGAAGATCATCTGATCTCGTCCAGTATAGCCTGATGCATCCTCCTGATGAATTCTATCCGGTCCTCATACTTGAGCACATCCAGGTAACCCTGGGCAACCAGGTTAAAGGCAAATGGTGAGGGTATCCTCGTGTCAACCTGCCGTATCTCCATTTCACCATCACGGATCCATTCAAGGACCCTGATGGCATTCTCGATGTCCATGTAGTCCTCCATAACCTCCCTGCGGGCCTCCTCGAGTATGGGGAACCTGTCATCCAGTTCACTCACAAATTTAAGGAGTATCTTACCCCTCACCTGCTGCCTGCCAACCGACTTCTCCTCCCCCCTGTACCTGCGGAGTATCATGAGGGCACGGCCAGCGCAGTGCCTGAACCTGCTTGCAAGGGTTTCTGTCCTGTCAAGGGCCTTCTTAAGTATCTCCCGGAGGTTCTCAGGTTCAAGTTCCATGAATGACTCGAGACCACCCATCTTTCCCTCTGAACTCAGATAGAATCCATTGTCAGAGACAGATATCATAACGTCCCGCCGGTAACGCCTTGCAATGACATAGGCAACAGCCCTTGATAGGGCGTCGTTAACCCTCCTTCCAAAGAGGCTGTGGAATACGATGAATTTTCTGCCCCCGAAGCCAGTGTAGTACTCAACAAGCATCCTCCTGATGCTTGGTATTGTCGCGTAGAGGTACTGTTCACGGAAATACTCATAGATTGAACCTGCAGCCCTCTCATCCACGTGGAGATAGTCCATTATGAACTCTATTATCTCTGCCTTTGAACGCCCGTACTGGAACTTACCGTCCATAATGTCCCTGAAGCGCTGTATGTCAACTGCAAGGTCAAAGGAGAGGGGTAGCTGCTCTGAGAACCATGATGGAATGTTGGGGGGTCCTGAGGCGGGGCTGACATTGACGGTCATACCCCTTGCATAGTTGAATCTGTAGATCTTCCCACCGAGAACAAAGGTGTCACCCTTCCTGAGTTTCTCCATGAAGTCCTCCTCTATCCTCCCCACAACCTTCCCGTTGCACTTAACAACCGCAGCGCTCCTATCAGGTATGGTCCCTATGTTGGTGGAGTAGAGCATCCTAGCAAGTTTACCCCTCCTCCCGAACATGTTCTTCTCGTGGTCAAGCCAGATCTTGGCGTATACGTATCTCTCCTCGAGCTCAGCATACTCCCCTGCAAGGTAGCTGAGTACAGAGAGGTAATCCTCCCTCCTGAGGTTCCTGTAGCAGTAGCTGTTCCTTATAACCTCCAAGGCATGGTCAATGTCCCAGGGGTTCTCAATGGCCATCCCGTATATGTGCTGGGCCAGGACATCCAGGCAGTTCTCGGGTACCCTTATGGAATCTATTTTACCCTCAACTGCGTTCTTGAGTATGAGTGAACACTCAACAAGGTCGTCCCTGTCCACGACAACTATCCGTCCCTTTGATTTCTCATGAAGCTGATGACCGCTTCTCCCGATACGCTGGAGTGCCCTTGAAACAGATTTTGGTGAACTCAGAAGAACCACCAGGTCAATGTAACCGATGTCTATCCCGAGTTCAAGGGACGTTGATGATACAACCGCCTTCAGCTCACCCCTCTTGAGTTTCTCCTCTGTTTCAAGCCTTATCTCCCTCGAAAGTGATGAGTGGTGTGCCATTATGTTTTCATCGGTGTAACTCTCAGGGAAGCGACTTTTAAGGTTGTAAACCACACTCTCGGTCCCGCTACGCGTGTTGGTGAAGATCAGGGTTGTCCGGTGTTCCATTATGAGGTCGTGGAGGATGTCATAGAGGGCATTACCAATTTCCTCAGGGTCAGCGGCCACGATGTCATCAACCGGGCAGATGAGTTCAATGTCAAGTTCTTTAAGGTAGTTAACGTCCACTATGATGCAGTCCCTTTCATTACCATAACTGTAACCCACCAGAAATCTTGCAACACGCTCAAGTGGATGCACCGTCGCAGATAAACCGATCCTTGTGAAGTTACCGACAAGGTGCTGCAGCCTCTCAAGGCTCAGTGAAAGGTGAACACCCCTCTTATTATCTGCAAGGGAGTGTATTTCATCCACGATAACATAGCGCACAGTTGAAAGCTTTTCACGGAACTTCGGGGCCACAAGGAGTATTGAGAGCGTCTCAGGGGTCGTTATAAGGATGTGTGGGGGATTTTTGAGCATCCTGGAGCGCTCATAGCTGCTGGTGTCACCGGTCCGCACAGCCTTCCTTATCTCAAGGTCCCTGCCATTTTCCTCTGCAATCTCCCTTATACCCTGGAGGGGTTCCTCAAGGTTCCTTTCTATGTCATTATCAAGGGCCTTAAGGGGTGAAATGTATATGCAGTAGACGCTGTCCTCAAGTTCACCCCTATCTGCAAGTGTGGTGAGTTCACTGATTATTGAAAGAAACGCGGTGAGTGTCTTACCTGAACCTGTTGGTGACGATACAAGGACGTTCCTCCCCATGTGTATATCCATTATCGCATACTTCTGGGCCTCTGTGAAGTCATCAAAGGTCCTCTTGAACCATTCGCTGACCCAGGGGTGAAGAACAGAATGTATTCTGCTGCCTGAGTATTTCTTCTTCTGCCTGACTATCATGGGCCTCACCACCCACCACTGAATCCCGTGGATGAAGTGAACTCCATGAGGGCACCCACCGTCCCGAAATCGAAAACCTCAAAGTCCTCAACACCATAGACATGGAATTCCTCAAGCTCAGCCTCCCTGAGGAAGGGTGATAGTACAGCCTCATGGAGGATGTCGGAGCCCTCGCTTATGAAATTGAAGGATGGCATGACAACGAGATTCATATCCCTGAAGGGCCCCAGGAGGAAGCATTTGATCTTTTCAACCCTTTCACCGCTTCTGAGACCCACGCAGGGGTGTTCGTGGCCTATGATGATGTTTTCAGCGTCAAGTTTTTCAGGTATCACATGGCCATGTGTCAGGAGGAAATCGCCCACCTTCATGGTTTCATGGACTGCAATACCTGATATTATGGACATGTGGGGTACTATGGGGTCATGATTCCCCTTGATCAGTGTTATCTCCCTGAAGTTTTC
This sequence comes from Methanothermobacter sp., assembly GCF_030055425.1. Classification (NCBI taxonomy): domain Archaea; kingdom Methanobacteriati; phylum Methanobacteriota; class Methanobacteria; order Methanobacteriales; family Methanobacteriaceae; genus Methanothermobacter; species Methanothermobacter sp. Next base: position 69,282 of record NZ_JASFYE010000006.1, on the reverse strand, counting down.
CTGGAGGTAGTCCATCATCCTCATGATTTCCCGGTTCTCCTGGCGGCTCACCCTCCCGAATTCATGCTTGAGGTCACCATTTATGATGATACCTGAGGCGCCCGATGCGTCCCTTATGGATTCTATTCGCTCAACTATCCTTCTGAACTGGAATCCCGGGACCATGACTCCCTCACTGGTGAGGTACTGTTCGTACCCCAGGTGGAGGTCGGCTATTATAATTGAATCCTCAATGAGAAGTGACAGGTCACATATTTCCAGTCCATCCATCAGTTTAAACGTGTTCATTGCATCACCAGGACGCTGATGAGGTAGAGGAGGTCAAGGACCCCGAAGGCTATGAGTGAGTTCATCACAACCTCAGATCCCCTTACATTAACTTCCTCGGGGTTATGTATGTAATAGTAGATGCAGGGAACTGTGACTGTGAGTGAAAGCAGAGCGATTATGGGAAAACTGATCCCGGGATCAAAATGGGGGTAGAATTCAAGAAGTCCCAGTGAAACCGTTGCAGCAGCCGCACTTAAGGCCATAACCCTTCTGGATACTCTGACACCCCTCCTGACAGGAAACGTCATCTTGCCTCCCAGCAGGTCCTCCCGGAGGTCAGGTATCTCAACGTTTATGATGAAAACAAGCTGCAAAAGCATTATGGGGATGGAGAAGAGGATTAAAGGGGTATCAATCACGCCCATGATTACAGAGTAACCCATGGCAGGGAATATGAAGCCTGTAAGGGCTGTTGCAACCTCTCCAAGCCCCCTGTATGATAGTCTGGCCGGAGGGGCACTGTAGAACCATCCAAGCAGATTACCGGCAACTGCAAGGAGAAGAACTGCAGGGTTACGGTAGATGAGAGTGTGGATAGCGGCAAGTGTCAGGGATACTGATATGAGAAGGACAGCGAATTTCCAGGCAAAGCCTCTGAGTTCAGGGTGTCTCTGGAGAACCCCGCTTCCGCCAGTGTATACTGTTGCAGCCTCAGGGTTGTCCAGTTCAAAGTCATAGTAGTCGTTGCTGTAGGATACAGAAAGATGGGCCGGCATCACGATCGCATATCCCATGATGAACTGGTCGAGGGGGAGGTAACCCCTCCCTATACCTGCAAGAACGGCCCCTGTGGCATAGAGGATCAGGCCAGCACCGAGAAATGGAAGTCTACCCAGTTTGATAACCTCAGACAGGAAATACCACCTGGAGTTTTTTTTCATGAAGTCCAGTTTATTCATCCACATCATCCTACCAGCCAGGAATTTGGTCCATTAACATTTATATCAGCTGAGGAATAAAAGAGTATCATCACGGTTTATTATCACAGAATCAATCAGGTGAATTTATCAGGTGATTCTCATGGCTGATAGTACTTTGAAGGATAAAATCGGTCTCATGGATTCAGAGGAAAAGATGAAGGTCGTGGATGAACTTGAACCATCAGAGGAATCTGTTGAAATACTGGTCGGACTTCTGGAGGATGAAAGTCATCCTGTCAGATTTAGGGCCGCAGAGAGACTTGCAGAATTTGGAAAACTGTCCCTTGAAAGGCTCATTGAAATAATGGACACTGGTGAGGGGGATGTCAGGAGATACGCCACATTCGCCCTCAAGAAGATAGGGGATCCAGGAGTTGTGGATCACTTCATCGATGCCCTTGAGGATGAGGACTGGGGGGTTAGGAAGGTCGCTGCAAGGTCCCTTGGGGAACTGGGGGATAAGAGAGCTGTGGAGCCACTCATCGGCGCCCTTGAGGATGAGGACTGGGGGGTTAAACTTGCTGCTGTAAGATCCCTTGGCGACCTAGGGGATCCAAGGGCCATAGAACCAATCAAGAAGGCCAGAAGAAAGGGGGATAAGGACTTCAAGAAGGCTGCCAATAAGTCACTCAAAAAGATCCAGTCATAGTCCTCCCGCTTTTTTCGCTGTGAAGTGTTCATCAATTACTCAATTCAGTAATATTGTTTATTGCAGTCCCCATGAAACTTTTATATTTTTTGAGTGTCATTATATAACTATATATAATATTTTAGCCGGTGGTTTCATGAGGATAGTGATCGTGGGGGCTGGATTTGGAGGTATATCTGCAGCAGCGCTTCTTGCAAGGGATGGGATGGATGTAACTGTTATTGAAAAAAATGAGGGGCCGGGTGGCCGCGCAAGCGTCTACAGTGAGGGGGGATTCACATTTGATATGGGCCCATCATGGTACCTCATGCCGGACATATTTGAGAACTTCTTTGCAGAGTTCAGGAGTAAACCTGAGGATTTCTACTCACTGAAACAACTCGACCCCGCATACAGGGTATTCTTTGATGATGATAAGGTTGTAAATGTCTCATCCGATATTGAAAGGAACTATGAACTCTTTGACAGCTTCGAGGAAAATGGGGGTGAGAAGCTCAGGGAATACCTCAATTCAGCAGGTGAACTGTATGATTCCGTTGTGAAGGAGATGCTCTACAGGGACTACCGTTCCATCCTTGACTTCCTCAATGGCAAACTCCTTCTTCAGGGGATCAGACTCAACATACTCGAATCCCTTGAGCACTTTGTTAACAAACGCTTTGAGAGTGATGAGGCAAGAAAGATACTCCAGTACTCCATAGGATTCCTTGGAAGCGCACCGCAGGATACGCCCTCCATGTACCATATAATGTCCCACATTGACATGACACTTGGGGTTTTCTACCCTGAGGGGGGCATAAGGAGGGTTGCAGAGTCCATATATGAACTTGCACTTGAGAACGGGGCTGAATTCCACTTCAACGAGGAGGTTAAGAGGATAGAGGTTACAGATAAGATGGCCACGTCTGTTGTAACCGACAGGAACATCCACGATGCCGATGCAGTTCTTGTGAATGCAGATTACCCCCACAGTGAACTCCAACTCCTTGATGCAGACCACAGGACCTATGATGAGAACTACTGGAATTCAAGGGTACTGGCACCATCAGCCTTTGTGGCCTACCTGGGTGTTGACCGCACAGTAGACGCCCTTGACCACCATAACCTCTTCCTTGAGAGGGACTGGGCAGACAAATTCCAGCAGGTCTTTGACCCTGAGAAGGCCTCATGGCCTGATAGGCCATCATACTATGTTAATGTTCCCTCAAGGACGGATACAACAGCTGCTCCCGAGGGATCAGACACCCTCTTCATACTGGTACCCCTGGCACCGGGTATGGAGGATAACCAGGAGCTGAGGGAGGGCCTCTACAGGAGGGTCATGGATGACCTTGAGGGGAAGACCGGTATGAGGATAAGGGAGCACGTGGTTGTGAAGCGCATATTCGCCATAAATGACTTCAGGGAACGCTACAATGCATACAGGGGGACAGCACTTGGGCTGTCCCATACTCTCAGGCAGACCGCCCTCTGGAGGCCGGCACATAAAAGCAGGAAGGTTAAAAACCTTTACTACACTGGACAGTACACCCATCCGGGTATAGGGGTGCCAATGACACTCATATCCTCCCAGATTGTCTGCAGGGAGATACTGGAAGAAATGGGTGAATAATCTGGAATTCCATGCAAAGCAGCTTTAAAAGTTTTATGGGTGATAGGCTCTTGATTGATGAAAAAATCTATTCAATATTCAAAAGGGGAAGCAAAACATACTTCTACAGCACCCTCTTCTTCCCACCCAAGGTGAGGAGGGACGTTTTCATACTCTACAGTTTCCTGAGAAGGGCAGATGACTATGTTGATAGAATACCCCAGGATACCGAGGGGTTCTACGACTTTGTTGAACGCTACCGGCTGGCATCATCAGGTGAAAAAACCGGGGATGTGGTTGTTGATTCATTCGCGGAACTTTCAGCCAGAAAATCTTTCAATCCAGAGTGGACAGAGGCCTTTCTCAGATCAATGGAGATGGATATAACTGTCTCATCCTACAGGACAATGTCTGACCTTGAGGAGTACCTCCTGGGTTCATCTGAGGTTGTGGGGCTCTTCATGGCATCCATCATGGGTCTTGACAAGGATTCATACCCCCATGCCCGCTACCTGGGGAGGGCCATGCAGTACGTCAACTTCATAAGGGACATAGCAGAGGATGTTGAACTGGGGAGGCTCTACTTCCCGCTGACTGAACTTGAAAGATTTGATCTGGAGTCACTGGATTTAAGTGAAATAAGGGGAAGGGAGGATAATTTCAGGTCCTTCCTCAGGGCTCAGATTGATATTTACAGGGACTGGCAGAGGAGGGCAGAGGAGGGTTACAGGTACATCCCCTACCGTTACCTGGTACCCATAAAGACCGCCGCTGACATGTACCTCTGGACGTCCAGAATAATCGAAAGGGACCCTCTCATAGTCTACCGGAGGAAGGTGAAGCCATCAAGGGGCAGGGTGGTCTCAGGAGCCCTCCTGAACATGCTGAGGCTCATCAGACCCAGGTCACCAACTAAGCAGGGTATTTAGGGGACCTTCAAATGTCTCAGCTGACCTCCGGATCCCTTTTTAATTCCATAAAAGATTACACGGGCTTTCTGGTCTGCATATCCCGATTCAGGTTCTGGATATACACCGGTGGAACATATGTAATTGGGTACACCCTTGCAGCGAAGGGTTTCACTGATTTTCTCTCACCAGCCTATTACATATACCTCCTCTACTTCTTTTTCCCGGCTAACGTGTTCATCTACGGTGTCAACGACTACTGGGATGAGGATACAGACAGACTCAACCCCAAGAAGGGCTCAAGGGAGCACATGCTGATGCAGAGTGAGCGGAGGAAACTCAGAAATTCACTGCTTGCAGTTACAGGTATCAGCGTCGCCCTCATGTTTTCACAGAAACCAGAGGAGGCCCTTCTTTTCCTCGGATTTTTATTCCTATCATATTTCTACAGTGCACCCCCACTCAGATTCAAGGAGAGGCCCTTCCTGGATTTTTCATCCAATTACCTCTACATAATGCCCGGTTTATTTGCCTACAGCCTCGCATCAGGAAGCCTACCTGAACCCATAATACTCCTTGCAGGCTACTGCCACATCGCTGCCATGCACATATTCTCCGCCGTACCTGACACAGAGTATGATAGGAGGGCAGGAATCAACACAACACCAGTATTCATGGGTGAAAGTATGGCACTTGCACTTTCAGCAGCCTTCTGGCTGATATTATCTTTCATCACAGTCTATCTTACAGATCTACATCCTCTAAGCTTCCTGGTATTCGCGTATCCTGCATTTCCCCTTTCTGTACTTCTTTTCGAAAGAATAAGGATAGAGAAGGTTTACTGGTACCTGCCCTACGTCAACACAGCCCTTGGAGGTCTACTCTTCCTTGCGCTCATAAACCACAAGATCTTTCACTGGATTTAATTGATCTTGAACGTTCTTGCTTTGGTTTTCTGAATTTAACTATTCAGGATCCTACCACAGGTTTGCCTTTGTTTTAATGAGTATGAGTGCCAGGAGGATTAAACCGGTTATGAAGGGGATTTCAAGTCCAAGGAAGAGGCAGGCGGCTGTCCAGAAGCACATTATCAGGTAGAGGCTGGAGATGGTCCCTGATTTCATTTCCTTCACAGAATCACCCAGAACCACAAGCAGAATAAGGGATGCAATGAAACCTGAGAGCACCCACCCAGCAAAGTTCTGCAGGGGCACACCATAGAATATTCCTGGATTACTCCAGATCCAGAAGTTGAGGGCCACGGCTGCAGGGTCAATCACCACATCTGTGAGAACCACAAGGAGGGTTGAAAGGCCCAGAAATTTCAGTTTCCCAGCAACAGATTCCTTTGCAAGATAGGCAGACCCCAGGAAGAGGGGCAGCCAGGCGAATGGGACCGTGAAGGGCGTGTGTCCAAGTATCTTCAGTCCAATGAGTCCACTGTAATGGAACTCCGAGTAGGGAAAACCCGTTACTATGGCCACAGTCTCGATTAGAATTGCATAGGCCCCCAGAACAAGTATCAGAATAACACCACGACCCCTGAGGTCCCTTATCACTGAAATAAATGATGGGAGGGCCATGGATATGATGAAAACAACTGATACAGCAGAGTAACCCCCTATATCCACGTTGGCTACAAAATATGATGAGAATGCAAGGATGATACCCACGATGAGTATTATGATGGATTTCCCTGAGGGTTTATTCATGGTCAGCTCCCTCCATCCAACTGTAAACATCTGGTCTCCGATTCCTTAGAAGTGGAAGCTCCCTTCTCACTTTTTCCACCATTTCCATATCCAGGTCGACTGTTAGAACACATTCTGAGCTGCCCGCATCAACCATAACCGAACCCCATGGGTCGGCGACAAGTGAGTGGCCGTATGCAACATAGGATTCCCCGTGATTTCTTGCAGGGGACACTGCAACACAGTAGCACTGGTTGTCAAGGGCCCTCGACCGCACAAGGAGCCTCCAGTGGGCCGGCCCGGTTTTCATGTTGAATGCACCGGGAAATACTAGAACCTCCGCACCCCCCAGGGCCATCATCCTTGAGAGTTCAGGGAAGCGCATGTCATAGCATATACCAACCCCGATCACAGCAGAACCTGTATCAGTAACGGTTACAGAGCTACCTGCAATCAGAGTGTCGGATTCCCTGAAGGTTATCTCACCCTCCACGTCTATATCAAAGAGGTGAACCTTCCTGTGTCTCGCGGTGATGTCACCACCATCATCAATGATGAAGGAGGTGTTGTATATCCCCTCTGGGGTCCGCTCGGGAATTGAACCTGCAACCAGATGGACCCCAAGTTCTGCTGCAAGGGATCTCATTGCGGTTATGGTCTCCCCATTCTCATCCTCCGCATATTCAGGGAAGAGTTCAGAGTCGTAGGGGCATGTGAACATCTCAGGGAGGACCACAAGTTCAGCACCCCTGCTGCAAGCTTCCCTTATCATCTCAGAGGCTTTTTTGATGTTTTCTTCCTTTCTCTCATTTACCTGCATCTGACAGATTCCAACCCTCAGACCGGCCACCCCCATAATATCAGTGAGCATGGTCCTCAGAGGACGTTATTCTCCAGGAGGATTCTTAAACCAATGAGGATGAGGATGACACCACCCACTGCCTCTATACGGTTTTCAAATATGTGGCCTATCTTCTCTCCAAGGTAGCTTCCCCCAAGGGAGAGGAGGAATGTGATGACTCCTATGATTATTATTGGCAACCATATGGATATCTTAAGGAGTGCAAAGCTGACACCCACAGCAAAGGCATCTATGCTGGTTGCAACCGAGAGCAGAAGGAGTTCACGGTAACTGAATTTGAATTCCTCCTCCTCAAGCATGGTGCTCTCGTATATCATTTTCAGCCCTATGAGAAGGAGGAGTGTAAATGCAACCCAGGGAGCAAAGGTTGATACGATGCTCTGAATTTCAAGACCAGATATCCATCCTAGGATGGGCATGAACGCCTGGAATGCCCCGAATGAGAATGCAGTTATGAGGGCGTAGTTGATTCCTGATTCATGGCTCACAAGACCGCGGCTCACTGATATGCTGAATGTATCCATCCCCAAGCCAATTCCAACGAAAACCATCGATAGAAGATCCATGGGCATCACCATTGAGTAACCATATAATTCTCTCACAGGCTACTTATAAAATCATCTGCAGATGCAAAAACTTTATATACTACAATTTTAATAACTTAAGTTAACTAAATTTCTTAGATTCTGAAAAACACCTAAAAAGATTTTAATATGGGTTTAAAAAATTTCAGGAAATCTAAAAATGTTTAAAGCCAAAAATAAAAGCATAAATCATGAATTTGAGGAAAAGGAGTTAGAAGAATCAGAAGTAATGGATGCATATTCAAGGGCCGTCATGGATGCCTCCGCGGCGGTGAGCCCCTCGGTTGTCAGGGTAACAACACAGTCAAAATCAGGAAGCAGAGCAGCAGGCGGGGGCTCAGGGGTCATCTATACAGAGAGCGGCCATATAATAACCAACAGCCACGTCATCCACGGGGCAGAGAGGATAGACGTGAACCTCCACACAGGGGAGCACCACACAGCAGAGGTTGTGGGTGATGACCCCCACACTGACATTGCAGTCATAAAAATCGATCCTGAAACAGAACTCCAGGTACCTGAATTTGCAGACTCCAGCAGGGTGAGGGTCGGTCAGCTCGCCCTTGCAATAGGCAACCCCTTTGGCTTCCACTTCACTGTCACAGCAGGGGTGGTGAGTGCCACAGGAAGATCCCTCCGGACAATGACAGGAAGACTCGTTGACGGGGTCATACAGACCGACGCGGCACTCAACCCTGGAAACTCTGGCGGGCCACTGGTGGACTTCCGCGGAAGGGTACTTGGAATAAACACAGCACTTATAAGGCCGGCCCAGGGGCTCTGTTTTGCCATACCATCAAACACAGTCCGGGAGGTTGCGGATAAACTCATAAAGGACGGTAAAATAAGGAGGGCCCACCTGGGGGTTTCATGTCAGAACATACTCATCAGGGATGAACTCAGGGAAAAACTCGGCTTAAACTCAGAGAGGGGCGTGATGATAGCATCAGTCCAGGATGGCCCGGCAAGGGATGCTGGAATGATGAGGGGTGATGTGATAGTGGCAATCGATGATGAGCCGGTGGAGACAGTTGACGACATCCACAGGATACTCACTGAGGAAAAGATAGACATGGAATGTCACGTGGATATAATAAGGGGATCAGATGCCTGTAAAGTCCAGGTAAGGCCCTCAGAGCTCCAGTGATTCCCCACCAAAATTTTTATGGGTGCACAGAACCATAGATTATCCGTGGTAAGATGAAGCCATCAGAAAAACTGGATGAGATTGACTCATCACTGAGAGGTGTGGGCTACGTACCAGACAGGGAGATTCTTATAACACTATTCCTGGCACTGGAACTTGGAAAGCCCATCCTTGTGGAGGGTCCCCCAGGCACAGGAAAGACAATGCTTGCCAGAAAGGCAGCCGAGGCCCTTGGAAGGGAATTCTTCAGGATACAGTGCTATGAGGGCATAACATTCGAACAGATAGTCGGGGAGTGGAACTACCAGAAGCAGCTTCTGAGCCTTGAAAGGTCCAGGATCAGCGGATCCCCAGAGGACGTCTTCAGCGAGGAATACTTCATAAAGAGACCCCTCCTGTCAGCATTCATCAATGAGAAACCATCACTTCTCCTCATAGATGAAATAGATAAGGCCGACGAGGAGGTTGAGAGTTTCCTGCTTCAGGCACTTGGAGAAAAACAGATAACAGTCAATGACCTTGGAACCTTTGACCTCCGAAATGATATAATGGTCTTCCTAACATCCAACTCCCAGCGAAACCTACTGGATGAGACAAGGGACAGGTGCCTCTACATACACATCGACTACCCTGACCCTGAACGTGAAATGGAGATTGTGAGGGCACACGTCCCCTCTGCACCTGCTACTCTTGTTCAGGAGACCGTCATGCTCATAAACCGGATAAGGGAACTGGGTGTCATAAAGAAGCCCTCAATAAGGGCAACGGTGGACTGGCTCCGGACCCTCATGGCCCTTGGAAAGGAACACATTGACAGAGAAACAGCTGAGGAGACCCTGGGTGTCGTTATAAAAAACAGGGCAGACGAGGGCAAGGTCCAGGGACTTGTGGAATCCCTTGATGAGAGCTAACAGCCAGTGAAACTGGAGCACATGTTTCATGGAGAAAATAATTCTTCTTTCAAACATTTTAAGGGATAAGGGACTTCCTGTAAGTATAAGGAGCACCAAAGACGCATTTTCAGCCTATAAAATATTCAAAAACAGACCTGAGCTCAGGGAGGCCCTCTTTTCAGTTTATGTTAAGGACATGAGGCACTCAGAAGATTTCATGGACGCCTATAATGAAGTTTTCGGGGTTCTGGATGAAGAAAGTGATGAATCATCCGGTTCAGGGAAGGGTGAGAGGATTAAGTCTACGGAGGAACAGATCCCCGGTGAAGTCACTGATGGCATCACTATTGAGGATTTGGCTGAAATTCAACCTGAAATCCCGGATATCTTTGACTCCAGAACTGATGAGAGCCAGATCCTTGATAGGGATATGTCCACCCTCAACACATTCGACCCCGAGATATTTGAGCTCTGCCGCAGACTGGGAATGAAAATTGCCAATAGAAGATCCAGGAGGCTCCGCCGTTCAAAGAAGATGCGACCCGATATAAGGCGGAGCATAAGGAAGAACCTGAAGCACGGGGGCACGATAATTGAGCTCATGAGGTCAGAACCCAGGGAAAGAAAGAGCCAGCACATATTCCTCAGTGATGTGAGCGGCTCCTGTGACTGGATAAGCAACTGGTTCTTCTGCATAGTCTACGCCGCCCAGAAGACATTCTACAGGTCACGTTTCTTTGACTTCGACAGCAGGGTCATTGAAACGACCCACCTCCTTGATGAGGATGACCTCTACGATGCCTTCAGGAACCTCAGGGAGTCCAGGATAAGGAACCTCATGCTCCATGGGACATCAAACATGTACACAGCCTTCAGCGACTTTCTTGAAAATGTTAATTTCACAGGAAAGTCCTGTATAGTGATCCTCTCAGACTGCAGGGACTGGGCAGGACCAAGGAAGGATGGGGTCCCTGAAAGCGCTCAACTGGTGGCTGAAATGTCTGAGAGGGCAAGGAAGGTCCTCATACTGAACCCTGAACCAAAAAAGAAGTGGGACGTTGTTGACAGCTGTGTTTCAATTTACAGGGATGCTGGCGCATCTGTGAAGGAGGTCAGGACCTTAAGACAGCTGGCAGAGGTTATAGAGGGTCTTTGATGGGCATAACTGTTTTTAAGAGGATATAAAAATGCTCTTAAACCTTTATTCTTTCACCTTACTTCAGGATAAGGGTGACCCTCTGTTTACGTATCAGCTGTCCAGTTTTTAAAATCCGCCAGTCGCTCTGTTAACTGCATTCACAAGTTCCTGGAGATTTTCACCGCCACTTTCGAAAGTGAAAAAGCCAGCAGGAGCCAAAAAATTCATGGTGTAATTTAAAGTCCGGGATTTCCCTTCATCTTTTATTTCAAGTTTTTTGATCCATTTTATGGGATATTTTTCGTGTTTGAATTTCATGCCAGACCTGAAAAAGAGTTCAAGGAATTTACCATCGAAGGTTATCAGTACTGGACTCTCTTCGCTCATCATCCCTTCCACTTCGATCATTTCAACCCCCCTAGAGTCATAGTATTAATATGGGATTCAGAGTATTTAATATTGCCGAGCCTTTAAAATGAGGTATTCAAATCCGGTTTCATTTTAAAAACAGACTTCTATGGTCTTTATTGCATCAAAATCACTGTTTTTAAGCAATTGAATATTTTAAACATTTAATAATGAAAACGGAACTTTAAGCAACTGATAGGGTTAGTTTAATGGATGCAGAAATTTTCAGAGGAAGTTATCCAGTGTAACACCCATGTTTGATTTAAGTTCCCTGGGGGGCTCGATCTCCCTGAACTCCAGTCCCTCATCCTCCAGCATCTCCAGGGCATCATGGGTTATTGAGGGGGCCACCAGAATGCCCCTCACACCAACCTGGTCATCCCTGAATTCATCCACATATCTCCTGAGCTGTTTAACAGCACTCACACCGGCCTTTCTGCTTTTAAGTTCAATTATCATGAGTGAACCATTCTCATCCTTACCCAGAATATCAATGAAACCGGAACTGGTGGCATATTCCCTGGCAACGGGTCTGAAACCAGGCTCGATGAGGTGGGGGTGCATTATTATCATGTCCCCCATGTCGCTCTCATGGCCCGATACGGTGAGCTCATGCATATCCCTTGGAAGGTAGAAGGAGATGAGGTGTACCTCATGGAGCTCAACCTCAAGGCGCTCCTCAGGGGACCTCCTGATACTTTCAAGAAAGAGGCTTCCACGCTTCATGTAGACCCTGCACCTTGATTTTGGGGGCTGCCAGTTAACAGGGTCCACCTTCCGGTCCTGGTGGACCATGAATGTTCCATCTGGTTTTATAATGATGAGCCTCTCACCGGCACCAAGGCTGCTCCTGGCACGCCCCTCATAGGATGCACTGCAGCAGGCAAGTATCACTATGAGTGCCCTTTTCCTTAAACCCTCATCTATCAACTTGTAAGCCTCATTTCTGGATGGATTTTCAGATACCCTGCACTTCATGTTTATCAGCGGCCCAATTTTTCACAGTTCTGACCTTACAGAGGTGTAATTTCTGTTCATCTGGATGTAAGATTTAATATCAATGCTGAAGTTATATATACTCTGCGAGGCAGTGCCACCAAGATAAATGAAAGTTGGTTGTACATGATAAAGGAATTTGTTATAGGAACCGAGCTTGCACCGGCATATTACGGGGATCTCCTTGAATTCATCCGGCGCTACTATCTCATGCCCGGCGAATTCACTGAAATAAGAAGAGATGGTCTGAGGCTTGTTTTCAGGGCATGGAGGGATGATGGGATAATATACGGTGAGATAATCGCCGGTGAAAACCTCAAACTGATCCTCGAATACCCTGCGGAACTCGGGAGATGGGCAGAGGCCATATATGAGGACATATTCACATCCATCCAGGCATTTGAGGATATGATGAGGCAGCACACCGTGTACTTTGCCTGGGTGGAGGGGGAGGATATAATCCCTGAAAGGCCCCCGACCGGGAGGGGGATGGCATCAAAGGGCATATTCGGAAGCAGCATGCTCCTTGTCTATGTGCTCTTCTTTGGTGTAAACATAATCCTATTCATCATCCTGGGATTCTATGCAGTTATAGTTATCCTACTCATGCAGCTGGGCATAATACTCCTCTCGGACCGCATATACGCCAGGATGGGTGAATGGGTTATAACCTCAGAAAACCCCCGTGTGCACATAATTCAGTTCCAGCTCCCGGAAGACGAATTCAAATTCTTCATAGACAGGATGGGTAATGAAGCGATCCTGAAAATCAAACGTGAAATTTACAGGGTTTCCCTTGCAGATAAGAGGCCCCCCACATGTGAGGATGCAAGGGGTGTCCTTGAAAGGTACGGCTTCAGGTGCAATCCACTCTATGAGAGGTCAAGGACCGTTAACCTTTACTCCATAATTGAGGATGCTGCCGGGGCATTCGGGATACCGGTACCCAGGATTGTTCTCTCAAATACAATGATAGCGAACGCCGCTGCAACTGGTCCAAGCCCCAGCAGGGGACTGGTGCTTGTAACAACAGGACTCCTGGTCCAGTTAACCGACGAGGAGGTGCTTGCGGTTATAGGGCATGAAATGGGGCACCTTGTCGGGAGGGACCCCATAATACTCTTCAGCATAGTGTCTGCTGAGTTTGTAATGAGACTCACGGTATTACTGCCTGTTGTGCTGGTCTCCCCGCTTCTCTACATAATCATTGCAATGGGCATAATATTCTTCGTGGCCAAGTTCTTTGAGGCAAGGGCGGACCTCCTCTCTGCAATGGTTATAGGAAAACCGGAGGTCCTTGCGAGGGCCCTCAGGAAAATAGGTTACCAGAAACTGGCACTTGAGAAGTCCGGCTCCCAGAGGATATCCGGGTGGACGGCCTGGGACCCCCACCCCCCCATATACTTCAGGATAAAGCGGCTTGAAACTCTGAGGGATTATGAGAACGTGAAAAGTCCCCTCATCAGATCAGCGGTTGATGTGGTACGGGGATTCAGGGACTCTCTAAGGCAGTTTTTTTAGTTATGGTTTGGTTATCTCAGAAAACTCCATCATCTGATTTCATTCAAACCTCGAGAGGATCTCTGCAACATCATCAAGTTTTATCTCATCGGGGCCCCGGATACCATACCTCATGCATATGGATTCAACTGGTTCACGGTTTACAAGGTAATCAAAGAGGTCCCTGTACTCATCTTCACTGTGATCATGGTCCTCACGTGTGAACTCCGCAAGTTCAATTATGGCCTCCCTTAAGAGGTCATCTATTCCCCTTTTGCTGGCGAGGCTTTCAAGGAAATCATTTCTTTTAGGGTCCTCGCCAAAGAATTTTTTAAATGACCTTCTCTGCTGGAGGCCCTTGTAGATGATTATGAGTTTATCCTGCATTTCCCGCGCGTCACCCTTTCTGATAATCTGAAACCCTCCAGTGATCACTAACTATTTTTATCAATTCCACCATACAATAAAACAGTTCTGATTCTCAGGGTGACAACATGTACAGGCTTGAACTCGATAGGACCATGTGTATCTCATGCGGAAACTGTATTGAAAACTGCCCGGAACTATTTGAATTCGCGGATGACGGCATTTCATCCATTATGGGTGTTGATTTATCTGATATTCAGGTTAAGGAATTTGATGACCCATCCTGCAGCGAAAAGGCTGCAATTAACTGCCCTGTCATGTGCATAAAGCTTTACAGGGATGGTGAGGAGATCACATAGTATCGGTTGATTAAGGGGCAGTAAAATGGAGGAAGGCAGACCATCATACTTCAATCTTGGGGAATTCAGATTTGAATCGGGAGAAAAACTCAGAGATGTCAGGGTTGAATACAGAACCATCGGGGAACTCTCCCTGAATGAGGAGGGTGAGATAGATAATGCTGTCGTCTATATACATGGGTGGAGCGGGGACTTTTCTTCAGTTAAAAGAATAGCTGACCTCACAGAACCTGGAGGCGCCCTTGACGGGTTCTTTATAATATCAATGAGCTCACTGGGGTCACCGGGTTCGGCTTCACCATCCACAACGTCCCTTGGGAATGAATTTCCAGCCTACACAGTACTCGACATGGTGAACTTCCAGAGACAGTTTCTCAATGAGAAATTTGGCATAAAAAAGGTCAGGGGGGTCATAGGGACATCAATGGGGGGATTTCAGGCGCTCCAGTGGGCTGCAGAGTACCCTGATGAAATGGAGTTCCTCATGCCCCTTGTAACCTCCTGGAGAACAAGGGGAGTTAACTATGCACTCTTCAGTTACATGAACCACCTCATTGAGTCAGACCCTGACTTTGCCGCGGGCAGAAAACCCAGAAGGGCCCTGTCACTTTCATCCATGCTCATGTACCTCTATGGACTCTCAAGGGAATACTACAGTGGCCTTGAAAACCCTGAGCTGGAGTCGGCGATGAGGGATATGGGGTCAGAGGGGGAACTCATGGACCCCCATGATGTGCTTTGGAGGAACCGGGCCGCCATGAACCATGACCTGGAGGGTAAGCTCAGCAGGATAAGGGCAAGGACCCTCATATTTGGGGTGAACCAGGACCAGTACTTCCCACCGGAACCTGACACGATCCCAATGGCCGAACTCATACCTGACTCTGAGATAATTCTATTTGATTCTGAATGCGGACATCTCGGAGTGAATGAGATAGATAAATATGGTGAAATCATAGCTTCATTCATTAAAGGTGGCAGCGAATAATAAGGAAGGTGTTTACTTGCAGGTGAAGGTTGAGGATTTTGGCTTCAGTGAGGATAAATGCATGAACTATGTACTCTACAGGGTATCAGACATTGATGACGATGTCAGAAAAAAACTCATGGAGAGACTCGAGGAAGACACAGAGGAGGATAACGGAGACCTTCTCATAACAGTTTTCTATGCACCGGAGTACTTCCCCTTTGGCTCAGAGGAGGCAAAGGTGCGTATGGACGACTTCATTGCAAGGGAGGAAATTGAGATGACGGTATTCCTCTCCAGCGTCCTCGAGGACTGAAGCCATCCAGATAACCCTGAGTTGCCGGTTCAGTGGAGATATGGGTGACATGAATTCGGAACCTTCTGTGGAAGTTAAAAAAATCGAAAAATCCGGTGATAAATGGGAGGTGGTTCTGGAAGTAGGTATTCCAGGACAGGGACTATTAGAGGTCCTGGATGAACTTGAAAGAAGATTCAGGGACTACTCATTTCGTGCAGATGGAAGGAATATAACCGTTGAGGCATCATTCAGGATCCTGGAACCATGGGAGGATGAACCGGCGGAGGATGTGGCAGAGTCCATGGCACTGGAACTTCTCTCCTTTATAACTGCGGGGGGACCTCGGGGTGAAATTTGATGACTACAAGTTTGGCAAATACCTCTATGAGAGGAAGAGGTGGGTTGTGTTTCTCGCACCAAACCAGAGCAACCTTGGAACCTGTGTAGTAGCCCTTAAAAGGAGGGAGGAGTTTCTTGGAAACCTAAAGAAGGATGAATGGGATGAAATGTTCCTTATAGTATCTGAACTTGAAAATGCAGTGAGAAAGGCATTTGGGGCCTCCATGTTCAACTGGGGCGTCCTTCTTAACTCATTTTACCGTGAAAACACCCCTCCACCACAACTGCACTGGCACTTCATACCCCGCTACAGAGGGGAGGTAATCGTAAATGGGGAGGTCTTTGATGATCCGTTCTTCGGTTACATGAGGCCAAGGCCCCCAAAGAATATCTCAGAGGAGACCTTAAAGGAAATACGGAATAAAATGCTGGCATGGATAGAGAGGTAGAATCATTGCGTGAATGGATACAGAACGTTTGGGTAGAGAAGCTGGCCTTGAAATAATGCTTCGGATGGATGTTTAAGATTAAAAAATTTATTTTTTGATCTGCGGACAGTGAGCGTACCGAATTTTATACAGAAAATTATCGAAGACGCTCCAGCCGCTCCCTGAACTCCTTACGGTGCCTCTTTTCCTCATCAACTATATGCCTTAAAACCCCGGTAACCTCATCATCATCGATTATCGCTATCTGCCTCTCGTACTCTTCAATACCCTCTGTCTCCTTCTGGATCTGCCTTTCAAGGCCCTCAATCAGATCTTCACCAATGTACTCCACCTTTCCTATCTCCATTGAGGGCCTGCCACCCCTCTTTGTTATGAGGTCAGCAAGCCACCACATGTGCCTCATCTCATCTGCCGCGATGCCTTCAGTTAGCCTGCTGAGGTCACAGTCCTCTATAACAAACGCGTTGTAGGTATACATCATGGTCGCCTCAAGTTCATGGCGAAAGTCGATATTCAGGAGTTCTATTATCCTTTCAGTGTCCATAAAAATCCACCTCAACGTAATATCTGTCCATCTGGATATATAAGTGGTTCTCACCGTGAGAAAAAGTCCATATACCTTCTGAAATAAATAGAATAATGGTGATTGGATGCCAGCGGAGGTTTATTTTTCAGATTTCAGGGCAAGGTCCAGGAACGAGAACAGGGGCATGAAGATACAGAGGACATTTGACGCGGCCTTTGGCGAACCCTTCTCTGGGGATGACATCGTGGCTGTTAAGGTGCACTTTGGTGAGCGGGGCAACGACTCCTATGTGAGTCCTGTTCTGGTGCGCCACGTAATTGAAAGGATAAGGGAGAGCGGGGCATCCCCTTTCCTCACAGATACCAACACCCTCTACTATGGTTCAAGGCACAATTCGGTTGATCACATTGAAACAGCCATACTCAATGGCTTTGACTATTCTGTTGCCGGGGCACCCCTTATAATTGCAGATGGGCTTCATGGAAACAATGAGGTAACTGTGCCTGTAAAGGGAAGGCACTTCAGTGAGGTTAAAATAGCAGGTGACATTGCCGAGGCATCAGCAATGGTTGTCATATCACACTTCAAAGGCCACGGGATGAGCGGCTTTGGAGGGGCCCTCAAGAACCTTGCAATGGGATGCGCCACCATCCAGGGAAAGATTGAACAGCACGAATGCGCAAAACCCCTGGTGACGGGTGAATGCACTGAATGCGGGGAGTGCATCTCTGAATGTCCGGTGGATGCCATGACCCTAAATGACGGCGTCATGATAGAATACGACAGGTGCATTGCCTGCATGAACTGCCTTGACACCTGCCCCAGGGGCGTATTTGACCTTGACTGGGAGAGGGACATACCTGAGTTCATTGAGAGAATGATGGAATACGCCCTCGGGGTAAAATCCACCATTGACAGGATATTCTACCTGAACTTCCTCATGGATATAACCCCTGACTGTGACTGTGTACCCTGGAGTGACAGGAACATAGTTCCCGACATAGGGGTGCTGGCATCTGAGGATCCCGTTGCAGTAGACACAGCAAGTTACCACCTTGTGAACCAGGAGGAGGGAATCAGGGGGTCAATGCTTGAGGAAAACCATGAGACCGGTGGGGATAAGTTCAGGGGGGTGTGGGGTGACGTTGATGGAACCCACCAGCTGGTATATGCAGAGAAACTGGGTATGGGGGTGCGTGATTACAGGCTGATTGAAATAAAATAATAAGTGCACAGGGAGGGTATTGAATCGTAACGGAGTGAGGTTTGGCTGTTACTGACGGGATACCTCTATCATCCTCTCAACAGCCCTCCTGGCCCTTTCAGCCACATCATCAGGAACAGTCACAGCGAATTCCTCATTGACCAGTGAATTTTTAACCTTCTCAAGGGTGTGGAGTTTCATGTTCTCACATATGGCCTCTGCGAGGAGGGGAATTGTTTCCTTGTCTGATTCAAGATCGATACGTGTTTTCATGTCAACCTCTGTACCGATTATGAATTGCTTCCTGTCTGACTCAAGTACCCTCCGCAGCATTCCTCCGGTGCTCAGGATGTGGTCCGCCAGCTCCTGAACTTCAGGGTCACATTCAGGGTGTATGAGGAGTTCAGCGTCGGGGTACTCCTCCCTTTTTGCAGCAACATCGGCGACAGTGAACATCTTATGGACGTAGCAGTAGCCGTTCTCCGGGATGGGGATTATCCTCTTGTCGGTGTGCTGCTGAACATACCATGCAAGGTTTCTGTCGGGACCAAAGAGTATGAGGTCCTCCTCCAGACTTTCAACAATCTTAACGGCATTTGCAGATGTGCAGAGAATATCTGCCTCTGCCTTTGCCTCCGCAAGGGTGTTAACGTATAAAACAACTGCAGCATCAGGATATCTTTTTCTTGCCTTCCTTACTTCCTCTGCACTTAGCATGTGTGCCATGGGACACTCCGCACCCCTGTCGGGTATCAGGATCTTCTTATCAGGGTTGAGGATGTATGCTGTCTCGGCCATGAAGTCCACGCCACAGAAAACAACAATGTCCCTATCATGTATCTCACTTGCCTTTATGCAGAGTTCAAGTGAGTCCCCTTTAAAGTCTGCAATTTCCTGTATCTCCCTTTTCTGATAGTTATGGGCAAGTATGATAGCATTTTTTTCCTTCTTCAACTTCAGAATATCCCTTTGCAGCTGATTTAACATAAGCGTCCCTACTGAAAAATTATATTGATAGAATCAAGAATTAAGGCAATATATCTATAGGGTTAATGTTTTATAAATATTTCCATGAAGGAAGCACCCTGAGTGAAATCATCCTTTATTCTGGAACCTTGGGGTCCGTTAATCCCAGATCTGCCTTAACTCCGGGTGGATGGTCTCTGTTATCCCAAGTTCATCCATGGCATCCTGGTAGGCCATGTAGATGGCTGTAAACTCGGGCCTTATCATACCCCGGAATGCACCATATCCCATAACACGCCCGTAATTCTCTGTTATTGATGTGATTATTATTTCCATGTCCCTCTTTATCTCCTCAAGGCTGTATCCTGCAGCTGAAATATTTTCCCTCAATTTTTTGAAGTCAACTGATGCATTGCTCAGGACACCAAGCCCCTCAAGAGTTATTGGACATTCGTCGTGTGGAAGGGATTTGCGGAGCATACCCCCTGCAGGTGCCACACCCATGATTTTACTGGCCCCTATTGACATCGCAAGGAGGATATGCTCATAGATAAGAAGTGCTGTTTCCTTCCGGGCTTCGGGGTCAGCTGGGACATCAATGGATTTGAGTTCCGGGAGGGATAGTGGCGGCCTCACCTCGGGAATGGCCGGTGACTCCTGGGATCCTTTAACCTTCCCTTCCATCATGGGTTCTATTTTCTCTTCAAGAGTCTCTGGCTTTCCAATGTCAGGTTTTTTGAGTACTTCTACCTCATTCACCACTTCAGTACTGATATCATGCACGGTTTCCTTTTCCCGCCCACGGGCTTCAGCTTTCTGTTCTGCAATCGTAACATTGATCTTGTCACCCTCAGGGATCCCACTGACATGGGAACCTTCAGATTGGGGGGTGGGACTTGTTTCAGAACCTTCAGATTGGGGACTAAGACTCGCCTCAGGCTCTATGGTTGATTTAATCCCTGCAGCTGATGATTCCTCTCTGATATCCAGCTGGCGGAGTATTTCAGGGTCTGAAAGTTTCTTCATAACCCTTCTTGCAAGTAGGATCAGCTTGCCGAGGTTTGACCTTTTATCGGCAAGCACAAGGAGATGGAGGTCATCGTTTAGCAGGACCATCTTCCCACCGGGAAACTCAATAACGGCAGACTGGTAGTCTCCCTGCCCTGCCCTTTTGAGGAGTTTACCTGAAGCATCTGACATTACACTGGCCATGGATCCAAGGTTTCCGCTGGAGGCTCCCCTGCTGTAGAGGATGCTGCCTGAACTGTCAGTTACGATTACCCCCTCAACACCTTCACCTTCTAGGATTTCACCAACTATCTCTTCAAGTATTCTAAAACCCCCATCAGATGTTCTCATTACGCACAAGTTTGCAGTGTGTTATCCAGGCAGCCTTCTTTTTGCCTGGAGGATAACACGTTATGAGCATGAGTCTGGCCTCCCCAACCTGGGCGAAGCGCACCGGATTGACCTTATAGTCCCATCTTATATCATCACCATTGGATGTCACCACATATACGTAGCGCATTGAGGAGAGATGGTCCTCTATTATAACAGTATCCCCTCTCCTGAGGGCACCTATCCTTCTGAACGGTCCTGAATAGGTGGTTCTATGCCCCAGGATCCCACAGTCACCTGCAGACCCCGGCATGACACTTTCAGGGTAATGGTAGACCGATTCATAGGCATTCACGGTGTCCTCCCTTATCCAGCACCTGACGCCTATCGAGGGTATTATGAGCTTCCCAATCACCGGTCCGCGTGAGCCTGCAACTGTGTTTGGACCTGAGGGGACAGGGTCAAAAAGTTCTCTGGGGGCATTCCTGTAGTTTTCAAGGTGAACCCGTGACCTTTCCAGGGCCTGGTAATCCTCAAAGGCCTTTATAATAATGCCTGAGGTAACCGATACGAAGAAAAGGCATATGATGGCTGCGTAGATGCTGTTTCTTCTCATTCAAAACCCTGCATTTGATCCTGTTTAGAATAACCTTCAAGGACCTTTTTCACATGAGACGCAATCACGTAACGGTATTTCGTTACCTTTTTTGGATCAGGGACCCAGGCCGTCACCTTTGCCTTTATCCCTGTATCTGTAAATTCAAGGACAATGAGCCCTGGCTCAGGGTCCTTCAGTATACCTGGAACCCCCATGAGGACATCCTTAACCTCAGATTCAAATTTTTCAATATCAACATCGTAGTCAAGGTTGACCCTGAGTTCAACCCTCCTACTTTCCTCTGCACTGTAGTTGACGTAGGCTGTTTTGGAGAATGTTGAGTTGGGCACCGTTACTATTTTGGCGTCAGGGGTTTTTATTGTTGTTGTCCTGAAACCCACCCTTTTAACCTTACCCTTCTGCCCCGCAACCTCGATGGTGTCACCAACCCGGAAACTCTTATCAGCCAGTATGAACATCCCGGAGATGAAGTTGGATATGATGTCCCTGGATGCAAAACCCACCGAGACACCGGCTATACCCAGACTCACGGTTATGGCGGTTACGTCTATTCCAAGTTCCCTCAGGACTATGCTAAGGGCTATGATGTATATGCTGTATTTTATTATGTCATTGAGGACCTGTATGAGTGTAAGGTCCAGGTCCCATTTTCTGGTGGACCTCCTGAGGAAATAGGAGGCCCACTTAACAAGGAGAACAGCGGCCATCACCGTGACTATTATGATGAGGATGGTTTCAGGCGCTGGAACCGGAATCATCAGCCTTCACCTCCACGGTCATGAGGTCATCTGCCACATCTGTTTCAGGGAAAATCTCCCTCGCAGCATTCAGAATAACCTCGGTCCGCTTGTATCGAGTGCTGAGATGTGTGAGTATCAGTCTCCTGACGCAGGCAGATTCAGCAACCTCTGCAGCTTCCTTTGCGGTGGAATGCCCACTTTCAGCCGCCTTATCCTCACTTCCAGCCTCAAAGGTTGATTCATGTATCAGAAGGTCCGCTTCACGGGCAAGATCTATAACAGACTCACAGGGACGGGTATCCCCTGAGTAGCATATCTTCACACCACGCCTTGGGCTTCCAAGGACCTCCTCTGGTTTTATGATCCTGTCACCAACCCTCACGGGTATGCCCCTGTGCAGCTTTCCAAAGGCAGGACCCGGTTTGAGTCCGAGTTCAATGGCCTTCTCCCTGAGGAACCTCGGCCTTTTCTTCTCCTCAAAACAGTAGGCGAGGTTGAATACCGAATGGGAGGCGGGTGCCGAGGTAATACGGTAGTCTTCCTCCTCAAGGACGGTGCCGCCCTTAACCTCATGCACATGGATATCAAAATCGAGCGTGAAGTAGCCCAGCTTCATGATGGATTCGTGGAGTTCATGGATTCCTGGGGGCCCATATATTTCAAGGGGCTCCTGGCGCCCCCTGAAGCCCATTGACTGTATCATTCCCGGTATCCCAAGGATATGGTCCCCGTGTAGATGTGTTATGAACATCCTTGTAACCTTCATTGGGCTTATGCCTGCAAGGGCCATCTGTCTCTGAGTTCCCTCACCACAGTCAAACAGGAATACCTCACCGGGGATTCGAAGTGCTATTGATGTGTGGTTCCTGTTCTTTGAGGGGACAGCTGATGATGTACCCAGAAATGTAACTTCCATCATATCACTCTTTCAGGTTCTTGGAGGATATCTGCTCGGGATTCTGCTTCATGGACATAAAATTTATAATTCTTCCCTTTATATTAATTTAGGGGATCTTCATGATTGACATTCTCAGGGAAATGATCAGGGTAGACGTGGGGTTTGAGGATATAACAACCGAGGCACTTGTTGAAAGGGGCACAGTGGCAGCGGCGGATGTCATAGCAGGAGAGGATGGCATAATTGCAGGTGTGGACGTTGCAGGGATCATAGCCGCGGAATTTGGAATCGAAATAGAAAGGCTGAAAATGGATGGTGATCCGGTTAAAGCCGGTGAAAGGGTTATAAGCCTCGAGGGGGAAGCTTCAGATATCCTGAAGATCGAGAGGACAATGCTGAACCTCATGATGAGAATGAGCGGCATAGCCACCCTCACACGAAGCATGCTGGAGCGGGTGAGGGCAGTGAACCCCGATATAAGGATAGCAGCCACCAGGAAGACAACTCCTGGACTGCAGTGGTTTGAAAAGCAGGCAGTTAAAATTGGTGGTGGGGACACACATCGCTTCAGGCTTGATGACTGTGCAATGATCAAGGACAACCACATAGCAATCGCTGGAAGTGTGGGGGACGCGGTGAGGCGGGTTAAGGAACATGTGAGTTTCACAAAGAAGGTTGAGGTTGAGGTTGAAAGGCCAGGTGACGCTTTACTGGCGGCAGATGCAGGGGCCGACATCATTCTGCTTGATAATATGAACCCCGGGGACGTCAGGAAGGCACTGGAAGAACTCGAAAGTGCCGGACTGAGGGACAGGGTGATTGTTGAGGCATCGGGGGGTATAAAACCTGAAAATATAGATCTTTATGCTTCCACTGGAGTTGATGTGATATCAATGGGGTTTATAACCACATCAGCCCATCCAGTTGACCTCAGCCTTGAGATAAGGGAACTGAAATGACCTTTAATTCTGGTAATCAGAACACTTAATTATAATTAAAGATGGCCCTAATTTCTGTTCTTATATCTGCCGTTTCTTTGATTATATGGAATACATTTATATACCTTGAGCCTGATATAGTCACATGGAGGTAGAAACCTATGGAGAATGAAGAGATTCAGAATAACAATGCTGATATGGAAGCTGAAGAGGAAACCGAGGAATTACCCTTTGCCAAGGCAGAGGTTGTCAGGCTCATGAAACAGCACCTTGACAGTGACAAGATGATACGTGAAAGGGTCAAGGTTGAGATGAACAAGTTCCTCGGAGAAATCCTCGAGAAGGTATGCCAGCAGCTTAACCAGTACCCCTACGCCACAGTGGAATACGAGATGCTCAAGGAGTGCATATATCCCTACAAGAACATTGAAAGGATAAACCAGGAAAAAGAACGCCTCCTGGCACACCTTGAGGCAATAAAGGCCGACTGTGATGCAATGGGTATGGATATCAAACGCACACTCAAACTAAGGGATGTTGATGAGGACTAATCCTCCTCATCAATCTCATCTGACTCAAAAACCAAAAATCCTGTCTTGAGGGATCTTATTTCTTCATCTGAAAGCTTTTCCCTAACAGCACGGGGGTGGCCAACAAAACTCTGCCCGAAGGGATCCTCAATTATAACTGTGACATTCCTTTTTCCCCCGCGAACTTCACGGAGCATTTCAAGGATCTCTGAGGCCTTTTCTTTTGATTCATCCTCCTCAAAGAGGTTGATGGCTGTTTTAACGGCGGTTTCAAATCTCTCAACAACGCCCTCAATGTTGGAGATGTAACCTGTTGACCTGGGGCCAGGTTCAACCTTGAGTCCGAGTTCAGGTATCCTTATGGTTGCTGACTGGGACTTAACGACCCTTGCGTTGAGTGTTCTATCACCCACCTCGATTGTGTACCTTGATGGTTCCTTCTGCTCTAGGCAGATTATATCTGTGCTTCTGTAGCCACACCTGCTGCAGATGAGTATGGATTCCATTATCTCACCGAAGTAGGGGATCTTTTCAACCCTACTGATGGCGGTCATAAACTTCTCTCCACTGCAGACTGGGCAGTCGATCTTCATATCCTGCTGGTTCAATCTGTCACCCCTGTACTCCTGATTACAGAACGTGAATTAAGTGAATGGATCATCAATTTACACTGTGATATTCAGTTCTCTTCTTGGTAGATAAGGCCAGGTATTTAGTTCTCTCCCCTATAGATAAGTCCACTTTCCTCAAGTTCATTCAGTATTGCCTGAAGATTTTCCGGATCAGGTGCACATATCCTGTGGCTGTGGATATTATCTGAAAGCGTGTAAAGCCTTTCAAGATCTCTTTTTCGCTTCGGACTCTCATTTAACCGCTTGAGAAACCTTTCAGCCTCAACCGGGTCGTATACATTGACCTCACGCTTGAGTGGCTGTGAAAATCCAGGTATTGGATAGGATACGTCGACGATTCTTCCGCCATGCCTCTTAATGATAATTTCTATAACCTCACCGAGGCGTTCAACAGGGTGCTGAAGCGTTACCTCGGCGCAGTTTTCCCTTATGAATGACAGCATCCTTTTGATGGTGCACCTTATGTCGTCGTTGTTGATCACCGGCACGTCATGCTCCCTCGCCTTTCTTACAAGGTAGTCATGTATGACACGGTTCTCACGGAAGTATTCAAGGTGTTTTCCACCTCTCTTTACCTCCATGGCCCTCTTAACGAAGCGCTCCTTATGGACATTCTCCTCGGCAGAGAGGACAAAAAAATGAATTGATGCGTTTTCCTCAAATTTCTCAATGTCCAGGAGGCCGGGCAGGAGGTGGACGCCCTCTATGGTCACATCATCCGAGTCAGCAACAGCCCTTTCAATAACCTTCTCAACTGCGGGAATAACGAATGAGGCGTGCTCCTCAAACCCAGCACATATCAGGGAATCAATGTTGTTGTTACGGAAGCGCTCCTTGTCTCTCAGTGTTGTGTAGGCATCAAATGAGGACTTATGGAGTGCGGGAGCATAATCCGGCCCGATTATGCCCCTTACGATCTCCCTTATGAAATCCGTTTCTATAAGGTGCTTTATGTTTAACTCCCTGGCAAGTTCCGATGCAACCGTGGACTTTCCAATCCCTGAAGCACTTCCTATAAGTATCACATAGGGTTTTCTCAATTTTCATGCCCCATAATTAAAATAGAGGTTATGTAAGGAGATCCTTAACGCGTTCGGCACTTCTCCTCATCTCAATACGGATAAGACCAAGATTTATATCAACGTCGGTTATCAGTACAAGTATTCCCTCCCCGGCATCTATCATGAGGGTCTTACCCCTGGTACCCTCAATCATAACCTGTTCAAGGGGCTCATGCTTTATTTCCTCGGCGGACCTTTCTGCAGTACCGAAAACTGCTGAAGCCATTGCAGCGACCAGTTCCCCGTCTATATCGGATGGAACCTCACTTTCGATTACAAGACCATCCTTACCAACAACAAGGGAACCATTTACCCCATTGATCCTACCTAAATCTTTAAGTATTCTTGCTATCATACTATGCCTCCATAAACAGAGTATTCTACCCAAAATATATATGCTTTAAGCATTTATTAATTAAATGAGTATGACTAACTAATTAACAGTTTCTATTTGATTCCAGCAAGTATTAAAGGAGTGATTATTTGCACATATTATCTTCTGTCGAGGAACTGAGGGAGCTGAATCCGTTTATAATCATTGGATGTGGTGGTGGAGGAGAAAAATTCGCAAATTTTGAGGGAGTTGAACCCGTCGGATTTGTTGACGATGACCCCAGAAAGCATGGAAAGGACTTCTGCGGATTTAAGGTATCATCAAGCCTCCTTAAGCTTATACATGAGACCGAGGCAAGAAGTGTTGCAATAATGCTCCCCATAGGTGCAGAGGGCACCGCCCTCAAGTACGCTGTGCAGGCGATAAATGAGGGTAAAAATGTCGTGACCTCATTCAGATCACTCCCACTGGCAGATAACACTTCACTCATAAAATTTGCAGAACAGATGAATGTAACAATCAAGGAGATAAGCCCCCGCCTTGACAACGTAAGGAAAATATTCGGGGTTGCACCCCCACGCTGCACAGAGGTACTCCCAAAGATAAAATACAGGCACAGAGCGCCTGTGGTATTTGTTGGGGGCACCTCACAGGAGTGCGGCAAACGTACAACCACAAGGCTCCTGGGAAAGGAGGCGAAGGAAAGGGGCCTTGAGGCGGGAGTTATCTCGACCGATGAGATGGGTCTTGAACAGCCGGTTGACATAAATTTCCGGGCAGGAAGCCTCTCTGTTATGGATGTTGCAGCGGCTGTTATGGGTTCGGTGAAGTACCTTGAGGAGGAGAAGGATCCTGATATAATATTCATAGAGGGCCAGTCAAGTCTCACCGAAAGGAAAAACCCCCACCCGAGGGGTTTATCGGCCTCAATACTTATAGGGGCGATGCCAGACGTTACGGTCCTCTGTCACAGGCCAAACCATCCCTACAGAAAACCAAGGGGGATAAAGGAGGAGATAAGGGCCATAGAGGCAATCGAGCCAACTAGAGTTATAGGGATTTCCTTAAATTTAAGAAACATGAATGACAGATCAATAATGGAAAGGTATGAGGCACGCTTTGGGCTTCCTGTTGTTGATGTTAAGAATGGGGGGGCTTCAAGATTAATGGATGTGATCATGGAGCACATAGGGGAGATTTAGTTGAGGGACATTCTCGAAATGCTGAAGAAAAGTGTGGGACTTGATGAGGAAGTTAAGGAACCTGAGGAGACGGAAACCATAATAGTGCCAGAGCATTCCTTCTACGAGATCATTCTCCTGAAGGCAAAATCTACTGGGGATGTGGACGATGCCCTCTCACAGGTGACCGAGGAAAAGAATCCGGTTATACTTGATCTCACCGAGATCCAGAGAGATAATCCATCGGATTTCAAGACAGTGGGGGAACGCATAAAGGATCTCAGGGAGAATCATGGTGCAGAGGCGATACTTCTCTGCAATAAGGAGAAGAATGTGGTGATAATAACTCCACGGGAAATTAAACTCATCAGAAAGGGGTAGTGAACATATGGAGCTTCCGATAACCAAACCATCCAAGATTTCATACGGCGATGAGATAGATTTCAGTGAACTTCTTGAAAAACTTGCCTCAGATGAATACAATGGATTCATAAGGATTACACATGCATCCGATGAAGGCTACATTCTATTCAGGGATGGGGTACACGTTGCAGCATCATACGACAGATTCATGAAGGAGGAAGCTCTTGAAAGGATAATGGAAGTGGCCGATAAAACCGATACCCTCATAGAACTCTTTGATCTTAAAAGATCACAGCTGGATTACCTCATGGATATAAACAGGATCTACACAATAGAGCAAAGAGATGAGAGGGTAATCGAGCCTCAGGCGGTGGAAGAGGAAGACTACTTCAATCCAAAGGAGGCAAGCTACAGGCAGCCCATAGCAGATGAAAGGATCCCCGAAACATCTCAAGTAGTCAGCACCACCCCTGAGATTGAAGATACTGAATTCACGGGTGATATGGAAGGTGAAAATGTAGAATCAACTGAAACCCAGTCTATACCTGAGTCTGAAGTTACACCGGAAGTTAATCAAGAAACCCAAACTTTAGAGTCTGAAGATTCCCCTGAAATTTCCGTTGCTGATGAACTGGCTGATTCGGACACCAGAGAGGAAGAGGGACTGGAGAATGAAGCTTCAGAATCCATGGACGCGTCCACCTCAAAACCCCTCAGCAGAGACGAGCTGATGAAAAAGTATGGCCTCAGGGATATAGGTGAAGAGGAGGTCGAAAAGGTCCTTGAGACGTATAAGGGTGGTGCAATCACAGATATCGATCCTGAACGGGTTGAACTGACCCTTATGAATAAAATAAAAATGTCTATACTGGGAATACCCCGTATAAAGGGTGCTGAAGTGATAGTTTTCCTTGACAACACATACGACCTCAGTGGAAGGATAAAGATAATGGTTGAACATGAGGGTAAGGGTATCTTCTCAAGGATCATGGGGGACTCCAAGGAGGAGGAGAACCTCAAGTTTCATATAATGGACATCGTTGAGATGGAACTCAGGAAAACATTCAGGGATTTCCCTGAGATAGTGGATAACTTTGAGGTGAGTATTGAGGTGCGGTGATCTGCTTTTACTCTACCTAACATCAATATTTATATTAGGATGACTGTTATTATCTATGTGGAGGTATTGGAATGACAAGAGTGATTACAGTCGCATCAGGTAAGGGAGGTGTGGGGAAGACAACCATCACTGCTAACCTGGGTGTTGCCCTCTCAACCTACGGTGAAAGGGTTGTTGTGCTTGACGCTGATATAGCAATGGCAAACCTTGAACTCATCCTGGGGATGGAGGGAAAATCCGTCACACTTCATGATGTTCTCGCAGGTAACGCTTCAATTGAGGACGCGGTTTATGAGGGTCCCAATGGCGTGAGGGTGGTACCTGCAGGCATATCCCTTGAGGGGCTCAGAAACGTTAAACTTGACCGCCTTGAGGATGCCCTCGCATATCTCATAGAGGATACTGATATACTCCTTATAGATGCTCCAGCAGGCCTTGAGAAGGACGCTGTTGCCGCACTTGCAGCTGCAGATGAACTTCTGCTTGTCACAACACCCGAGGTGCCATCAATAAGTGACGCCCTCAAAACAAAGATCGTCGCAAGTAAACTCGGCATCAACATAATAGGTGTTGTCATAAACCGTGAGCAGTACGATAAAACCTTCCTGAGTGTTGAGGAGGTTGAGACAATACTTGAGGTTCCTGTTATTGCGGTGATACCTGATGATCCTGAGGTGAGCAGGGCAGCAGCCTTTGGTGAGCCCATAGTCATTAAGAATCCAAAGTCACCTGCAAGCAATTCCCTGATGAAACTTGCAGCGGACCTCATCGGTGAGGACTATCAGCCAATAGAACCAGACAAGCAGGGTGTTATCGCCAAACTCATAAGCGGTCTGATGGGGCGAAGGTGATCACCCGGTGATTTATTTTGATGAGTGTTGTCAGTGTTGGAACCTGCAACATGGATTTTATTTTTCGGGTGCCCAGATTCGTTGAACCGGACTCCGAGATGAACATAGAAGATTTACATGTCATTCCAGGGGGGTCTGCGTTCAACTTTGCCATGTGGATCTCCCACCTTGGATTTAAGGCGGGGATTGTGTCATCGGTTGGCAGGGACGTTTACGGTGACATGATCACGTCCCTTCTGGAATCGAGGGGCGTTGATACATCCTGCATATCGAGGGAGGGTGAAACAACTGGTATGGCCTTCATATCCGTGGATGGAGCTGGCAGGAGGTCCATTTATTCCTACATGGGTGCAAACGCCAGTCTAAAGATTGGTGAGGTAGAATCTGAATATATAATGGCTGCAGATGCAGTTCATCTCAGCGGCTGCTACATTGAGGTTGCCAGCGCGGTTTCAGGTATCAGGAACATCTCATTTAGCCCAGGCACACTCCTTGCCTCATATGGTATTGAGAGGCTTTCAGATGTTCTTGAGAGAACCACCATAATATTCCTGAATGATTATGAGCTTGAGATGCTGACTGGCTCCAGGAGATCTGGAATTAAGAGACTTCTTGAGGCCGGGGCTGGAAACGTTGTTGTAACCCATGGACCCATGGGCGCATCCTTCTTTTCAGAGGACCACTCAGAGACATTGGAAATTGAGGCTGAAGATGCGCTGGATACCACCGGGGCAGGGGACGCCTTTGCAGCGGGTTTCATGTCAACGTGGCTTAGAGGTTCGGAACCAGTGGAATGCCTTAGAAACGGTCACAGAGTGGCCCTCATGGTTATTTCAAGGATGGGCGCATTTTAGATTTGGCTGATTTTAAGAAGATCCCTTATGTTTTCATCGGAAACCCTCTTTATGTCACTTCGGCTGAAACCCTCCATCTTCATTCTCTGAACCGTTCTTGGAACTGAAAGGGGATCAGATGGCGCTGAACTCATGTCACTGTTAAGTACAAACCTTTCTGTTCCATATTCCCGCAGAATTTCAACGGCTTCCTCCGGTGTGAGCTTTTCAGGCTGCACAGTCAGTCCAAGCATGCACTCGGTTTCCACAAGCTCAGGGAGAACCTCCATGTTAACATGTTCAACCACCACCATGGACTCATCGATTGTACCATCGATCACATCCATTATCTGGAGGGTAACATTGGCCTTTCCTCTCCGCGGTGTGTGGACAATCACAGGGTAACCAAGCTCATCAGCCACTTTTAGCTGTGATTTAAAGACATCCTTTTCAATTTCCGAACCAGAGTCAAGACCCACCTCACCAACAGCAACCACAGACGGATTTCTGAGGAGATCTGGGAGTTTTTCAATCACCCTTTCGGGGTCACGGGGTATTGCCCTGGGGTGTATTCCAAGGGCGATATGGAGTTTTAACCCGTTGCGGGCGGCCCTCTCAGGGTCCACTGTTAGCAGTCTCCTGAAATGCGCCATGACAACATCTGATGATGTCACCTCCAGGGGGTCATGGGCACAGGTGATGGCCCCCTCTATACCACTCACAGCCATGAGTTCAAAATCTTCAAAGGGTCTCGTATCCGCATGTATATGGCTATCTATCAGTTCAAAACCTCCTTTAAACCACTGCAACTGTAAATTGCTCAATAAAATATTTAAAATCTGATGAATATAAAGACATAGGGAGGCTGTTTGATGTACGAAGAGAGGCTCACTGACGTATACGAATATCTCTATGAGGATCTTCAGTTCATCCTCAAATCCAGCATAAGGTTCAGGATAATGGTTTCGCTTCTCAGGTCACCAAAAACCTTTGATGAGATTAAAGGGGAGGTTAAGGTGAGCCTTCCAGCACTTTACAGTAACCTGAGGTTACTTCTTGAGGAGGGGTCCATCACCAGGAGGGGGGACTCTTACAGCCTCACCTCAGAGGCAACCCTCAAAACCCTCTCAGCACTGAAATTAATGAACTCTGTGAGGGTTATAAATGGATTTGATGAAGTCTGGCTGAATCATGATATCAGCGGGATTCCTGAATACCTAATTGAGGATATTGACTGGCTCGTAAATTCTAAACTCATCAGGTCAGCGCCTGAGGATATATACAGGCCCCACAACACCTACAGAAAACTTATAGAGGGTTCTGAGGAGGTTTATGGCGTATCCCCCATCTCTCACAGGGACCTGGTTGATATCTATGAGGGGCTCCTGGAAAGGGGGGTTCATGTTGAACTTGTCCTCACAGATGGGGTGATACGGGAGATGGTTTTAAATGCAAGTTTCGGGCTCCTCAGGACGGCAATTAAGAACAGAAACCTTAAGGTTCTTCGATTTCCGGGTCCATTGAAGGTTGCGTTCACGGTGACAGACAGGTTCCTCTCACTGGGTCTTTTTGATAGCAGAGGATTTTATGACCAGAACAGGGATATCATGAGTACTGACAGGAAAGCAATTGAGTGGGGCTTCCGCCTCTATGAACATTACCGGGAGAGATCCGAAAAGATTGGCATCAGAAACCTGACGGGAATAATGTTATCAATGTAGGGGGCAGAGAATGGAACTTGGCAGTGATTTTAACCTACTTACAGGGTTTCCAGATGACATTCATGATCTGCTTGCTGAGATCAGATTTATAGCGGGGTCCCGGGTGCGATCAGGGGTAATACTCAATCTTATGGAGGGAGAAAAAAGGGTTTCTGAGATCAGGGACATCATAAGGACCTCAAATTCAGCCACCACTCATGCACTCATGGAGTTAGAGGAAAGGAGGCTGGTGGAGAGGTCCTCAGATACATGCAGACTAACGTCAAAGGGAAAGCTTATGGGAATCACCCTATCAAAGTTTATGAACTCAATGGATGCTGTGAGGCTTCACAGGGAATTCTGGAACAGACATTCAATTGGATCAATTCCAGCGCAGTTCCTCATGGACATAAATGTCTTCAGGGACGCCTACATTGTTGAGGCAACACCAGATGACCTCCAGAGACCATACACAACCTACCTTGAGATGCTGGATAACGCCACCCACCTAAGGGCAATGCTTTCATCCTGCCTTCCCAGGCACACAGAATCAATATCAGGGTTCGTTGAAACTGGTGGAAGGGTGGAACTCATACTGACACCTGACACATATCATGTTTTTATTGGGGAGCTGGGTTTAATGAATCTCCCTGAGCTCATGGATTCAGATTTACTGAGGATAGGGGTTCTCCCTGAGAACCAGGAGATTTCCTACATGATATCTGACACCTTTTTCTCAATGAGTCTGTTTAAAAGGGATGGCTTTGATTCATCAAAAACGGAAATCCTGATGGGTCATGGGGAGGAGATTCTCCAGTGGGGGAACAGGCTATTTGATTACCACTGGAGTCTTTCATCCGTGCTGGACAGCGAATCTCTGGGTAGCGTCAGGGAGACCCCACTTCCTCTGGAGGAGTAGTTTCATGATTTTATAAATTCCTTTAACTTTGAATCCAGTTCCTCAATCTTCAACCTTATCTGAGTGCAGTCATCCCTGTTCCTGAGGGTCACTGTTCCATCCTCAAGGGTTTCATGGTCCACTGTAACCGCAAATGGAACCCCTATCTCATCTGAACGGGCATACCTTCTCCCTATGGTCCCTGAGGAGTCAAATTCAGCTATGAAACCCGATTTTCTGAGCTTTCTTTTTATGTCAAGGGCAACCTCAACCATTTCTTTCTTGTTTACGAGGGGGAAGACGCTGACCTCCACCGGTGCAACATGCGGCGGAAGTTGGAAGTAGGTCCTGTCATTCTCATCCACAAGGGAATGTAAGAGAAGGGTGTAGATTATTCTGTCTATACCGAATGATGGCTCTATGACATGTGGATAGACCTTTTCACCCGTCACAACCTCCTCCACGTCCCCAAAGCTCACATCATCTGGCAGTATTTCGAATTCACCGTCAAGGATGAATTTGCCCTCACCCCTGAGCGCTTTTTCCACTTCATCAGCTTCAATTTCACTGAGGGCCTGGGCTATCCTTGCAGCGTCCTTCCTGAACCTTGGACCAAGCCTGCCCATATCAGGTTTAACAGTGCGCCTTTTAATCTTCCTTGGTTTCTCGTACTCTATGAAAACCCTGAGGTCCTCGCCGCTGTACTGGCTGTGTGATTTGAGGTCATAGTCTGTCCTGTCGGCTATACCTATGATCTCTATCCACCCATAGGAATCTGTGAACGCCTCAACGTCCCAGCAGTCAATTGCATAGTGGGCCATTTCAGACGGAAGGTGCTGCCTGAACCTCAGGGCATCCTCGGGTATACCTATATCTGTGAGGAACCTCTTTGCAAGGCAGAGGTGGTATGTGAGTATTTCACTTGATACAATGCCCTTTTCAACCGCTTCAGCCGCAGTCATCTCAGAGGGCTCTGAACCATCAAGCTGGGCATCTGCAGAATATAATCTGAGTTTATCCCCTTTGACAGTATCAAACTCTGGGTGTGACTTGTCTTCAGGGTTGACGAATATCTCTGCCTCTGCCTGGGTGAACTCACGGAGCCTTATAACACCCTGCCTGGGGGATATCTCATTCCGGTATGATTTGCCCAGCTGAACAACACCAAATGGCAGGCGGTTTCTGAAGAACCTCAGAAGCCTCTTGAAGGGTATGAATATCCCCTGGGCAGTTTCAGGTCTGAGGTACCCTGTTTTTTTGCCTTTAGCCCCTATCAGGGTCTGGAACATGAGGTTGTAGCTCCATACATGGGTCAGGTGTCCACCACACCTCGGGCACCTTATAGCCTCATCTGATATGATCTCTGTAAGTTCCTGGTTCTCGAGGCCCTCAACATCCCTTCCTGTTGCATCCTCGATTATGTGGTCGGCCCTGTAGACATCCATGCACTCCTTGCACTGGGTCATGGGGTCATTGAAGTGGTCAACGTGTCCTGATGCCTTGAGGGCCTCCTCTGGCATTATTGTGGGGGACTCTATTTCATAGAAGCCCTCCCTGACCACATAGAATTCACGCCACCTGTTCATTATCTTGTTCTTGAGTGTTGCTCCAAGTGGTCCGTAATCCACGAACCCAGCCACACCTGAGTAGATCTCAAATGAAGACCACAGGAAACCTCTTTTCCTTGCAACGGTCATTGTCTTTTCATGGTTCAACATGATCACTCCTTTTTCATCAGATCCTTGAGGTTCTTATTTCATAGTCATCCTTTATTCTGCTTGTCTGGGGCCTTGTCTGGCCGATATATTTGCTGTCACGTGATGGGTGACCATACGGTTTCTCTGCAGGACTTGTCATTGTCTCGAAGACTATCTGGCAGACCCTCTGGCCAGGGTAGAGGGCCACCGGCATCTTACCTATGTTGGATATCTCAAGGGTTATCCTTCCATGGAAGCCGGGGTCCACGTATCCTGCAGTCACGTGCATGGTTATGCCGAGCCTCCCTATGGATGACCGGCCCTCAACCCTTGCAACAAGGTTGTCTGGCAGCCCTATGTATTCGTAGGTTGTTGCAAGGGCAAATTCGCCTGGATGTATTATGAATGGACCCTCCTCAACATGAAAGGTTTCCATGTAGGATTCTATATCCGCGGGGTCCTTGGGGTCTATGCAGGGTTTTCTTATAACCCTGAATCCCCTGAATTCATCGCCTATTCTAAGGTCAACTGATGATGGCTGTATCTGCCTTTCAGGGTCATCAAGGGGGTCTATGGTTATCAGCCCCTCCTCAAGGTACCTCTTTATGTCACGGTCACTGAGTATTGCCATTAAAACATCTCCTCTTTATTCTCAGGATCATTCTTTTCCCTTCATCTTGCTCTTTCCAAGCATCTCCTCTTTAGGTCTCGCAC
Organism: Methanothermobacter sp.; assembly: GCF_030055425.1. Classification (NCBI taxonomy): domain Archaea; kingdom Methanobacteriati; phylum Methanobacteriota; class Methanobacteria; order Methanobacteriales; family Methanobacteriaceae; genus Methanothermobacter; species Methanothermobacter sp. Next base: position 33,744 of record NZ_JASFYE010000006.1, on the reverse strand, counting down.
TTTTCCTTAACCTTGATCTTTCCATAACATGTCCTCTTCATTCCCGGGTATCATCCTTTTCCTTCACCTTGATCTCCCCAGGGTTTTCAACGGCGTCAGGGATGCCGCTGCTGTTACCCACACCTATTATGAGGATTGAATCTGCATCTGATCTGGATATTATATCCTCTATCCTTGAGCGGGCGACGCTGCAGGCGTCAAGTATTTCCCTTGTCATATGGGACATTGCCTCCTCAGGGGACATCTTTATTATGATGGCGTGGGTTCTGTGTTCAAGTATCATGTTCTCCATGAACCACTTTTCAACGCCAGGGCCACCTATGGCCACCCCGACCCCCTCAGCCACTGTACCTGTTTTTTCACCCTCCATTTTGGCGGCAGCATCCACCATTATCACCTCATGGAACTCATCCTCACTGAGGATCTCCTCAAGGGCCTTCACCACCATTCCAAGCCTTGAACCAGGGCCATGTGGCTTCAGAATACCAATATCCTTATCCATGAATCTCTTCTTTACGTAGACCATTTCATGCAGGTGTTCTTTACCATCTTCTTCATCTATGAGCATCCCTGCTGTGAGGGGACCGGCACCGTCACCCAGGGGGAGGGAGGATGAGATTGCCTGGCAGCCATCCAGGTATGCCCTGGCGGTCCTCATGATCAGCTCGAGGTTCATCTGAAGGGCAACAAGAATCTGAAGGTTTCCCGTCTTCCTTGACAGTTCAAGGTTATGCCTCAGAAATTTGAGGATACCCCGGATACCTGCTGTCACCTTTATACACATAATTATACTGGCCTTTTTTTCACTGTCCGCATCCGGGGAAATTTCTTCAACCATCTCCCTGATACGGAGGTCTCCCATCTCCAGGAGTCTCCTGAATTTATCTGCAAGTCCTGATGGATCAATATCCGAGGGGGGCACTATGAAGAACTCCAGTTGGTCATCCAGGACCCCCTCATCTTTGATGCCGCTGAGGTCAATTATTATCTTTCTGGCTTTTTTCTCCATATCATCCAGTTCCCTGATGGCCCCCTCAACCGCCGAGATCATCCTCATCCTGATTATAACCGGCAGGAAAATGATGAGTATGATGAAGATAATGATACCCACCATATCCAGTAAACCGAAAAACAGAGCAAGACCTCCTGAACTTTATTCCTTTATCCTGTTTTTTATTCTCCGGAGGACCCCCTTAAGTGTATGGGCCTCCCTTGCTGTTATAAAGGCCCTCCCGGTCACATTCCTGAACACCCTCGAGGCAACCCTCTCCTTGTGTGGGGGAAGGTCAATCACAGATATTATCTTGTCCATCTCCTCCACGAGAAGTTTTTTTTCAACTCCTGAGGCCTCCTCAAGTCCTTCGCAGTCAAAATCTCTTTTTTTAAATATCTCATAAAATATTATTGCTGCGGCGTGGGTTATATTCATTATGGGGTATTCCCTATCTGTGGGGATACTCACCACCATGTCGCATAGGCCGAGCTCCCTGTTTGATAGTCCGTCCCCTTCACGCCCAAAGAGTATGAAGGTCCTTGAGGAGGGGTTAATGGCTGAGGAAAGCTGGGATGGCCTTAGGGGTATTCTGTCAACGTTGTAGCTCCCTCCAGGCACACCGGTTGTCCCAACAAGAAAGTCAGGTTCAAGGTTTTCCATCATCTCGTCAAGGGTCTGGTAGATTATGGCATCCTCAACAAGGTCCCTGGCATGCATTGCCTGGTAATAGGCTTCATCCTCAAGGTTGCAGGGGTTTATAAGAATAAGATTTCGAAGGCCAAAATTCTTCATGGCCCTCGCAAGGAAACCCACGTTTCCAGGGGTTTCAGGTTCCACAAACACGACGCCAATGTTTCTGGAGAGGAGCTCGTAAACTTCCATATCCAGCCCCCTCAGTCATCAGAATAGGCCATGTCAAGGAGTTCAAGGATGTTCATAACCTTCACGTCCCCAAGACCCTCCTTCTCAAGGGAATCCTTTATATGGAGCTGGCAGAAGGGGCATATGGTTATCACGGCGTCAACATTGAGTTTGCGTATCATCTCAGCCTTCTTCCTTCCCAGGCTTTCGGCTATCTCAGGTTTACCTGATTTCACACCCCCACCTGATCCACAGCACTGGCCCTGTTTTTCCATTTCAACAAATTCAAGGCCCGGGATGCTGTTAAGTATCTTCCTTGGCTCCAGTTTAACACCCTGGCCCCTCAGAAGGTGGCAGGGGTCATGGTAGGTCACCCTCATGTTGACCGGCTTCATTTTAATGTCGTCGATCCGATCCGCCAGGAATTCGCTGATGTCAAGGACGTTCAGTTCAACGCCATAACGGGGATAGTCCTTCTTCAGGGTGGCTCCGCAGCCAGCACAGACTGTTATTATGGTGTCATACCCCTCGAGGGCCCTCCTGTTTCTCTCAACAAGATCCTCAACAATGTCGAGCTGACCAGTCCTTATCATGGGTGATCCACAGCAAACCTGACCATCAGGGACATCAACCTCAAAGCCGTGTTCTCTGAGCACCCTAAGAAGTGCCATTCCAACCTCAGGCATCCTGTAGTCGACCAGGCAGCCTGTGAAGAACCCTATCCTTGAACCCGGTTTCCTCCCCACTGATTCAATGAAACCCTTTTCTATACGGTCAACGGATCTACCAGTCTCTGAAATGAGTTTCTTGATCTTCATGTGGGCATCGAGGGGCCCAGCACCCTCTCTGCATGCCATGGCCCTCAGCTTTTCAATTGCATCCCCTGGTACATTGAGTTCCTTGGGGCATACCTCGGCACATTTACCGCAGGTGGTACAGCAGTAAAGTCCCTCCTCCACACCCCCAGCGGCTCTTTCGGCCTCATCACGGGGATCGAAGGCAAATTTTGATATGTACCTCATGAAGTAGGGCCCTGCATACTCTGTGCTCTCCTTTATAACGGGACATGAACTTATACAGGAGAAACACTCTATGCATCCCCTCAGTTTCTTGGTGTCCTGGTAGTCCTCCGGCTTGATCCTCTGGATGCCCCTGGCTTCTGACTGGAGGTAGAGTCCCATGGCCCTCACCTTATCCTCTATTTCGCTCCTGTCAACCATCAGGTCCTTTATAACCGGGAGGTCCACCGGCTCAATAACGGCCCCATCCTCCACCTCTGCCCTGCATGCAAGGACAACCTCTCCATTCATCTTAACAGCACATGAACCGCACTGCCCTGCCCTGCATGAACTTCTGAAGGCAATATTGGCATTATACATTTTATTTATAAGCTGAAGGGCATCAAGAACCTTCATTTTTTCCTTTGATGGTATATCATAACTTTCAAGGTGTGGTTTCTCATCTACACCGGGTTCAAACCTTAAAACCTTAACAATCATTTTTATCTCCGCACCGAATCATGTGAAGAATAATTTAGAATTAACTGAATCCTAATTGTTCATGGTCCATATTAAGGTTTGTGATTCCAACTGATAAATTTTTTATAAAATGCTAATAGATGTATTCTGAGTACGGTTGCTATGTGTACATGCATTGCCTTCAGGCCATCCACAGCAGAGTACTTAAATTATTACTCCGAGGTGATTTCATGGAACTGGATGATATCCTTGACGCCAGAAGGGGCGATAGATTATTCTTACTTGGTAACGAGGCAGCGGTGAGGGCTGCAATAGAGTCGGGGGTTGGTGTTGCAAGCACCTACCCTGGAACACCCTCATCCGAGATAGGGAATGTCCTATCAAAGATTGCAAAGAGGGCAGGAATCTACTTTGAATTCTCAATAAATGAGAAGGTGGCACTTGAAGTCGCAGCAGCAGCTGCTGCATCAGGGGTCCGTTCATTCACATTCATGAAGCATGTGGGGCTGAATGTTGCATCAGACTCATTCATGAGTGTCGCATACACCGGTGTGAGGGCAGGGATGGTTGTTCTATCTGCAGATGACCCCTCAATGTTCTCATCACAGAATGAACAGGATAACAGGCACTATGCACGCCTCGCATGGGTTCCACTCCTCGAACCCTCAAATCCACAGGAGATCCTTGAATACATGAATCATGCCTTTGAACTCTCTGAGGAATACAGGATACCGGTACTTTTAAGGACCACAACCAGGGTCTCACACATGAGGGGAGTTGTGGAGGCCGGCGAGAGAAGGAAAGAACCTGTGAATGGATTTTTCAGGAAGAATCCAGAGCAGTTTGTACCGGTACCTGCAACCGCAAGGGCTATGCGCAGGGAACTTGTTGAGAAAATGAAGAAGCTTAAAAAGGTTGCAGACACCTCAGAACTGAACAGAGTACTCAATGAGGGCTCTGAATCGGATCTGGGAATAATTGCATCTGGAGGGGCTTTCAACTATGTATACGATGCACTCCAGACGCTTGGACTTGATGTCCCAGTCCTAAAACTGGGATTCACCTACCCATTCCCTGCGGGACTTGTTGCCGAGTTTCTCTCTGGACTTGAAGGTGTGCTTGTTGTTGAGGAGGTGGACCCTGTAATGGAGAAGGAGGTCCTTGCAGTCGCGGCATCGGAGGGCCTTGATGTGGGGGTTCATGGAAAACTGGATGGCACACTCCCTGAGATATATGAGTACAGTGAGGACATAGTTAGAAGGGCCATTTCAGGACTCACAGGAATCAAAAGCCATGAAAAGGGAATAGAAGCGCCTGAGTTACCTGAAAGACCCCCTGCACTCTGCTCCGGATGTCCCCACAGGGCAATGTACTATTCGGTGAGGAGGGCCGCCTCGGAACTAGGTATTGAGGGGGAGGATCTCATATTCCCCACCGATATCGGGTGCTACACCCTGGGGATAGAGCCCCCCTACTCTGCAGCAGATTACCTCCTCAGCATGGGGTCCAGTGTGGGTACCGCCTGCGGGTTTTCGGCTGCAACATCCCAGAGGATAGTTTCCTTCATAGGGGATTCAACCTTTTTCCATGCAGGTATACCGCCACTCATAAATGCTGTCCACAACAGGCAGAGATTCGTTCTGGTTATACTGGATAACAGGACAACCGCAATGACAGGTGGACAGCCACACCCTGGGCTCCCGGTTGATGGGATGGGAGAGGAGGCCCCAGCCATATCCATAGAGGATATCGCCAGGGCCTGCGGTGTTGAATTTGTGGAGACCGTTAACCCCATGAACATAAGGAGATCCTCTGAAACCATCAGGAGGGCCCTTCAGCACGAATCTGTGGCCGTGGTTATATCCAGATACCCCTGCATGTTATCTGAGGGCGCTGTCCGCGGAAGGCCGGTGAGGGTTGATGAGGAGAAATGTGACCTCTGTCTTGAATGTCTCAGTGAACTTGCCTGTCCAGCGATGGTTGAGGAGGATGGAAGGGTCTTCATAGATCCCATCTACTGCAGGGGCTGTACAGTATGCCTTCAGATATGTCCAGCAGGAGCCATAAAACCGGAGGGAAAAAGATGAGCTACAACATTTATGTGTGTGGTGTTGGCGGCCAGGGGATAATAAAGACATCCGTTATAATCGGTGAGGCCGCCATGAACGGGGGTATGAATGTCGTCATGAGTGAGATCCATGGGATGGCCCAGAGGGGTGGTGCTGTATCAACAGAGATAAGGTTCGGTGATGTGAGGGGTTCCATCATACCGCAGGGTGAGGCTGACCTTGTAATAGCCTTCGAACCCCTTGAAGCCCTGAGGGCACTTCCCAAAATGTCCGAAGACGCCTGTGTAATTGTGAATACATCAAAGATACCGCCATTCAACCTGATAAAAAGCCCACACCCCTATCCTCCACTGGAAGAGATAATTAAAACTCTTGAGGAGAATGCAGGTAGTGTAAGGAGCTTCAATGGGGAGAAAATCGCTGTGGAGGCCGGCCACATACTATCACTCAACATGGTTATGCTGGGCGCCGCAGCGGCCACCACTGGGTTTCCACTGGGTAAAGAAACACTTATAGAGTCCATGAAGAATAACCTGCCCCCAAAGTTGATGGAAGTGAATATGAGGGCGTTCCATGAGGGATTTGAGACTGTTAATTGTGACTGAGGGTTGAAGGATTTAGAGGATGTAGATATCCTCAGACGCAGGAACTTAATTGTGACTGAGGGTTGAAGGATTTAGAGGATGTAGATATCCTCAGATGAAAGTACGGGGATTCCTGCATCCTCAAGTGCCCTTATACCCTCATCAACATCCTCTGTCCTTATAACGACAACTGCCTTTTCTCCCTTCTTCTCAACGAAGGCGTAGATGTATTCCACGTTTATATCCCTCTCTGTGAGCACACCCAGTATACCGTCAAGTCCTCCGGGTTCATCAGGTACCTCAACGGCTATAACATCGTTGACCCTTACCACGAAGTTCTTTTTCTCAAGGGCTTTCCTTGCAGCTTCAGGATCCGAAACTATCATCCTGAGTATCCCAAATTCGGATGTGTCCGCAATGGAAAGGGCCCTTATGTTCACACCCTCCTCTGAAAGGGCGTGAATGGCATTTTTCAACCTCCCCTTCCTGTTTTCAAGAAAGACTGATATCTGCTTCAGTTTCATTTAAGGCACCTCCATCAATCAAATTTCCTCTTATCAATGACCCTTATTGCTTTACCCTCACTTCTTGGAAGGCTTCCTGGCTCCACAAGTGTGACATTAACACGCAGACCTATTTCACTGTGTATATGCTTTTCTATCATCCTTCTGGCCTCTTCCACATGTTTAACCTCATCGGAGAAGAGTTCAGGGGACGCTTCAACCTGGACCTCAAGTTCATCCAGGAACTCGGGCCTTGTGACGACTATCTGGTAGTGCGGTTCAAGGCCCTTTATCTTGAGCAGGGCCCTTTCGATCTGTGATGGGAAGACAATGACGCCCCGGATCTTGAGCATGTCGTCGCTTCTACCTGTTATCCTGTCCATCCTCACAAGGGTACGGCCGCATCCGCATTCATCGTTCCTGAGGGCTGTTATGTCCTTTGTCCTGAACCTGAGGATTGGCATGCCCTCCCTTGTGAGTGTGGTGAGTACCAGCTCCCCCTTCCTGCCATAGGGGAGTTTTTCTTCTGTTTTCGGGTCTATTATCTCAGGGTAGAAGTGGTCCTCAAAGATGTGGAGGCCGTTCTTCTCGGTACACTCCTGGGCGACGCCTGGGCCTATTATCTCTGTAAGGCCATAGATGTTGAGGGCGGTGAGGCCCAACCTTTCCTCTATGGTATTTCTCATTTCTTCAGTCCACATCTCGGCACCGAATATGCCTGATTTGAGGTTCAGACCTTCAATGTCGACGCCCTCCTTTTCAAGGACCTCTGCAAGGTAGAGTGCATAGGATGGTGTGCATGTTATTATTGTGGTCCCGAAGTCCTGCATTATCTCGATCTGCCTCTTGGTGTTACCCGCTGAGATTGGGATGACGGTGGCCCCTATCTTCTGGGCACCGTAGTGGACACCAAGGCCCCCTGTGAAAAGCCCGTAGCCATAGCAGTTCTGTATGCGGTCCTTCTTTGTTGCCATCCCCATGGTCAGGGATCTCGCCATTACCTCCGACCATATTTCAAGGTCCCTTCTGGTGTAACCGGAAACAACCGGCTTACCGGTGGTCCCTGATGATGTGTGGACTTCCACTATATCCTCATCTGGCACTGCAAACATCCCGAATGGGTATGCGTCCCTGAGATCATTCTTTGTGGTGAAGGGCAGCTTCTCTATATCATCCAGTGTTTCAATATCCTCTGGAAACACCTCTAAATCGGTTAAACGTTTATTGTAGTAGGGCACGTTTTCATAGGCCCTTTTAACTGTCTCCTGCAGTCTTCTGAGCTGTAATTCCTGTTTTTCTTCCTGACTCATGCATTCTGCTTCAGGGTTCCATATCATTTTGATCTCCTTTAAATGTGATTCTCTCAGTTTTCTTTCTGTAAAGACTTATATGTTAATTATCATTATCGTTAATTATAAATTGTAACTGATAAACGTAAGGAGGATGTTGAATGGATTTTCTGGTACTGGGTATCGTTGTTCTCGTCTACTTCCTTCTTGTGGGCTACGTTGGTTATGTGGCCTGGAGGAGGACCGAGACCTCAGAGGACTACATGGTGGCCGGCAGGAAGACCCATCCTTACATTATGGCCATGAGTTACGGCGCCACTTTTATAAGTACGGCGGCGATTGTGGGTTTTGGTGGCATGGCCGGTGTTTTTGGGATGGGTATACTCTGGCTGGTGTTTCTCAACATACTTGTGGGTATTTTCATTGCCTTTGTGTTCTTTGGTAAGCGCACTAGGAAGATGGGTCATAACATGTCTGCCCTCACCTTCCCGGAGTTCCTGGGGAGGAGGTTCGATAGCAGGTTCCTCCAGTCATTTGGGGGGGCCATAATATTCCTGGGAATGCCACTATACGCATCGGTGGTCCTTATCGGGGCCGCAAGGTTCCTGGAGGCAACAATAAATATAAGTTTCAGTCTGGCCCTCATATTGATGGCTGTTATTGTTGCTGTTTATGTTGTCCTGGGTGGTATACGTGGTGTGATGTATACTGATGCCCTTCAGGGGACCATAATGTTTCTGGGCATGATTTTCCTTGTGGTGTCAACCTATTACATTCTTGGTGGTGTGGTGGATGCTCATCGGGCCCTTACCAGCATGTCTCATCTGGTCCCTGCAAAGGCCAGTGCTCTGGGTGCAACTGGCTGGACCAGCATGCCTGTTTATGGCAGCCCCTACTGGTGGACCCTCCTGTCAACCATAATACTCGGTGTGGGTGTGGGTGTCCTTGCCCAGCCACAGCTTGTGGTGAGGTTCATGATGGTGAGGTCCAACAGGGAGCTCAACAGGGGTGTTCTGATAGGGGCGCTCTTCATATTCGTGATGACCTGGAGCTCATTTGTTGTTGGAGCCCTTTCAAATGTTTACTTCTTCAAAGAGGCTGGTCTGGTCGCTGTGAAGGCTGTTGGGGGGAATGCGGATAAGATAATACCTGTCTTTATCAATTCTGCCATGCCTGAGTGGTTCTCCTATATCTTCATGCTGACCCTGCTCTCTGCTGCAATGTCCACACTGAGTTCTCAGTTCCATGTGCAGGGCACTGCCATAGGAAGGGATGTGTATGAGACTCTGAGGAATAAAAAGGGTGATAGTTCAGTTCTAATAGCAAGGGGGGGTATTATCATTGCGGTTCTGATTGCGGTTGTTCTGGGTTACCTGCTGCCAGGGAGTATAATTGCGCAGGGGACGGCTCTCTTCTTTGGTATTTGCGCTGCTTCCTTCCTATCGGTTTATGTTGCGGCGATTTTCTGGAGGAGGGCCACCCGTGAGGGTGCGATTGCGGGTATGGTTTCAGGTGCAATTGTGAGCCTTTTATGGCTTCTTTTTGAGTATAAGAAGACTGCGGAGGCTCTGGGGGTTGCTAAGGCCCTATTTGGGGGTCCTGTTGTGGCTTCGATGCCCTGGCCTGTTGTTGACCCGATACTGGTTGGGGTGCCCGTTTCGGCGATCTTCATGGTTGCTGTGAGTCTTCTTACGGAGCCACCGTCCCGTGAGCATGTTGATAGGTGTTTTGAGGGAGTCTGATGTGGAGGTTCTGTGATGGTTTATTTGCAGGAAGTTTCTGGAGACTCTGCTGATGTGGAGGTTCTGTGATGGTGCTTGGTATACCTGATCCCTGGGTCTGGAGTGCTTACCTCCTCTGCATCCTTGTGACGGTTTTCTGTGTCCTTTATGGTATTGTGAACTGGAACCGTGGCGGTGAGGATGAGGAGGAGCAGATAATGGAGGAGCTCCAGTGGGAAGAAGAAGAGAAGAAGATGGAAGAGGATGAACTGGGCCTCTAGGCCCCCTCTTTTATTTTATTGACGATTTATTCTGAAATCATTCACAGGATATGGTGACTATTAGAACCACTTTAATTGTGTTAATAAAAATCAGAGATCAGTAGGGCTATCTGGCAAAAAATAAATAAAAAAATGGTTAATCAGAAAAGACCGCTCTCTTCCAGTTTACTCTCCATCCAGTGGGCCCTTTTATCCATTTTCTCCTTTACAAGTACTGTGATAAGGAAGGTCACCACAGGAAAGAGGGCAAGAAGTGCAATGTTCTTCCAGTAGATGCTCCAGATAACACCACCAACCACCTCCCTCAGAGCACCCACAGCGTAGGTGAGCGGGAGGTACGGGTGGATTGCCTGGAAAAATGGCGGCAGGAGTTCAACAGGGAATATGCCCCCCGTCCCCGTTATCTGAAGCACCAGAATTATTATTGAGAGGGCCTTTCCTGCGTTCCCCAGGGCAGATGTGAGGGAATAGATTATGAGCATGGAACAGATGCTCACATAGAGGGCTGTCAGCAGAAACAGCAACGTTTCTGTTGTCTGCACCTGGAGGAGCAGGGCGCCGGCTGCAACAACAAGGGCCTGACAGATGGCTATTATGAGGAAGAGCCCCATCCTTCCAAAGTACACCTGTATGCTGCTGTATTCACCGTACTTCACCCTCATGCTTATCATTGCAACTGCGATAATACCTCCTATCCAGAGGGATATTGGTATGTAGAAGGGTGCAAGCGCTGATCCGTAATTCTTCACAGGGTAGATGTGCTCCTTCTTCATCTGCACTGGACTTCTGAAGTATTCCCTGACCGCGGAGGGATCAATGTCAGCCAGTCTCACAAGGCTGTTGAGGTCATCCTCACTGATCATGCCAAGCTTTCTGTGGGCGTCCTGAATCGCTGACCGCATAACTGGCCACTTTGAGTTTGCGATTCCCAGTTTTGATGACGCATCCTTCATGGCAGCATCTATCTGTGCCCTGTTATCCATGAGCCTGTTCAGTGCACTGTCCATTTTGTTGAGGGATTCTCTGAGTTTCACAAGGCGTTCTGTGGTCCCCTTTGTTTTGAGATCCGTCTCTATACCCTCAAGTATGCCCAGAACTGAGTTGGCCTTCTGGATATTGGCGTCTATCTGGTCCATGGCTGTTTTTAACTTCGGATCCCCTGTGGCGGAATATAAACTGCCAAGAACAGCCTTCAGGTATTTCATTGAGGTAATGGCCTCTGAAAGATGGGACTCCATGGACTGGACTGTTGATAGGGCCTTAGCAGGGTCTTTTCCAATGTAACCCTCCAGTAGACTGTATTTCTCCTTCACAAAGTTTGCGTTTTCCTGAATTTCTGGCAAATCACTCTTCAGTCCTGACCAGAGGTTCTGTCCCTTTTCGAGATCTGAATTTGCTGTGCTGAGGGTTTCATCGATTTTACCAAGGTTTGCATTTAGTTCGCTGATGAATTTCTTTGTCCTGAGGATATCATCCCTGTTTGCCCTTGCGAGTTCACCGGCACTGCTTATCTTACCGAATATTATCCCGTCAATGGTCTTAACGACTTCACTGTTTATTTTCGCCTGAAGTGCATCTGCCCCTGCGTTTGTTATTCGTGGAGCCACGGGGTTCAGTTTGTCATTCACTATGTACTCGATGCTGGCCTGCCTGGGGGTGCCGTTCTTGATGGACAGGAGGTCTGAGCTGAAGTTTCCGGGTATGATGAGTACGGCGTAGTAGTCCCCTTCCCTGAGTCCATTCATGGCCTCTGACCGATCAACGAACTGCCAGTTGAAGTTTCTGTTATTTCTGAGTTCATCCACGAATTCTGCACCAACATTGAGTTTTTCACCCTCAAAATTCACTCCCCTGTCCTCATTGACCACTGCAACCTTGATGTTGGATGTCTTTGAGTATGGGTCGAGGGTTGCCTGTATGTTGAAAACTGCGTACAGTGCCGGGATACAGATAATCACTGCAATGACGAATAGTACCACAGGACTGTTTTTAACGGTCTTGATGTCATTCAGGAATATTTCCAGGGCTTTTTTCATTGGTTTTATGCCTCCAGAGAATAAAGTATATTCATGTAAGAAAAAGAAGATAATGAATTTCATTATATAAAAAGGTTTTGGTTCAGCGCATTTAAAATTTTAAATACCCATGAGAACAATAATAATACAGTGACTGAATGGTGGTACCATGAGGATAGTTGAAGAAATAATCGGTAAAGAGGTTCTTGACAGTTCAGCAACAGTGATAGGCAAGGTAAAGGACGTTGAGGTTGACATAGAATCCCAGACAATAGAGGCACTTGTTCTTGGAAAGGGTGGAATATCAGAGGGTCTTGGGTTATCAAAGGGCGAAACAATAGTTCCCTACGAGATGGTTAAAAAGATAGGGGACAAGATACTACTAAGGGGCGGCGAGGAATAACAGGGTGAAGGTCCTTGCAGCTTAAGGGGATCTGCAGCCTCTGTGGCAGGGCGGACTTTCTCCACACCTGCAGGCTATGTGGATCAATGGTATGTTCAGGTTGTTACAGCGCGGAACTGGGGGTCTGTAAATTATGCAGGTCAAAGATCAGGAGAAACTCAGAGAGAGACTCATAGAACTTCTTTCAGAGAGAAACGTCATTCAGAGGGGTAAGTTTGTCCTCTCATCAGGCAGGGAAAGTGATTATTACGTTGATATCAAGAGAGCCATAACTGACCCTGAGGTCCTTGATGTGATAGCGAGGCTCATAAAGGGTGAGGTGGAGGGTGCAGACAGGATCGCGGGCCCTGCCCTGGGCGCGGTCCCCATTGCTACCGCAGTGTCCCTTTACTCCAGAAAGCCCCTCCTCATGATAAGAAAGGAAAAGAAGGGTTATGGAACATCAAAACTCATTGAGGGTGAACTTAAAACCGGTGAAAGGGTCGCTGTTGTGGAGGACGTCACAACAACCGGAGGATCACTTCTCAGGGCCGTGAGGGCGATCCAGGAAAATGGGGGGGTGGTTGAGAAAACATTTGTTGTGGTTGACCGTGAGGAGGGGGCGGTTGATGAATTCAAAAAAAGGGGTATTGAACTCATACCGCTGATATCGGTCTCTGATTTCAGGGAGGATCAGTGATTAATTAACCTCATTTTTTGAGTCCCTGATTTCAGGAGATCATATCCTATTTGAGAAAAATCTGCTTTCACAGTTAAGCCAACGATCGTCTCATGATAGGGCACTCAAATGATGCAGAATCTTCGAAGCATCTTTAAAGCATGTTTATTCCCTTAGGTGCTTAACAAGGTGACCTAGTTCAGGGACAGCAATTTGAATTCCAAGTTCCACCGCGTTCGGTGACCCGGGAAGTGCAAATATCAGTGTTTTTCTGTATACACCCGCCGTTGCCCTGCTGAGTATCGCCCCTGCTCCCAGCTTTTTAAATGAAAGGTGCCTGAATATCTCACCGAAACCATCCAGTTCCTTTTCAAAAATACCCCTTAGGGTCTCCACTGTTATGTCTCTACTTCCAATTCCTGTGCCACCGGTGGTAAATATAACGTCAGCACCCTTATCTATCATATCATCAACTGCAGATAGAAGTTCATGTCTGTCATCAGGTATTATCCTGTATTCCTTAACAGAGTAACTTTCAGACAGTGCCTCCATTAGTTTCCTGCCTGATAGGTCACCTTCAGGTATTTCACCGGTTTTTCTGAATTCCTCATATTTTGAATCACTGAGGGTGATGACACCGCAGATTATGTCCTCCGGAGCCAATCTCCTATGCTCCTCCATGCTGGAACTTTTCATATCAATCAACCGGTATCTTAATAATAAACTGTGGATGTAACATGCTATTTATTGTGGGTGCAATTTATAAGTCTTTTGGTTTTTCTGTAAGCGAAAGTGAGCATATCCACGTTTCTGACAAGGAGAGAAAAGTAATAAAAATTTATGGCGGTTTGGTCTGGGTAGGGTTTGATATTGGATTGGAGGCGGTTTCAATTCCAATTTAAAAGACCAGAATAAGTTTAAAAGTCCTGGACCCTACCCGTTTATTATATATTGACACCACTATTTATAAAGTTTTCGTTAGATTGCTTCAACCGTTCTCAAGGACTTTTAAGCGCATTTAAGGGTTTTTAAACCATCTAAACATGAAAATAGCTGTTTTAATGGACTTTACAGAAATTCATGGTAATACTTTTTTACACTTGCCCGATTATTCACTGGGCAGCTGATGGGGTGTGTCTGAGGTTCTTCCACAGGGAAAGCCCCAACCCGGCACTCCCCCATGCGAGGGTAAATTTATTACCGTGCTTCACCAAACTGAAAAATGGGAACTTATTATATTATAATCCCTGATTAATACGTGGTCTTAATGAAGAGGGTTCTTGATGCATCTGCATTCATAAACGGATACATACCTGAGGGCACTGAAAACTACACTGTGAAGTCTGTAACAGATGAGATAAGGGACTTCAAATCTGCCATGGTCCTTGAGAGGGCACTCAGTGATGGCAGACTCAGAATAATGGAACCTGACCCTGAGAGCATGAGGGAGGTGGATGAAGTCACCACTCGATCAGGGGATGCCATGAGGCTCTCCAGTACAGACAGGGAGGTTATAGGACTTGCTGTTTCACTCAAAAAGAGGGGCGAGGTAACTGTAGTCACCGATGACTATACAATACAGAACACCCTCAGAATTCTTGGAATAGAGTTCCGCAGTGTCCTCACATCAGGTATAAAGGAGACCTATCAGTGGAGGAAGATATGCACCGGATGCAGGAGGGTGTACCCTCAGGACTACCAGTTTGGGGAATGTGAGATATGTGGTTCAGAGATAAAGAAGAAGAGATACAGATCCCGCCGTTAGAGGGTATACAGGAATCGCAGGTGATCTTATGAGGATAGGTGTGGTTGTCCACGGACCACAGATAGTTGACTCAGGATACGCAGCAAAACTTATAGATTTTCTAAAAAAATATGGGGAGGTCAGGGCAAGACTCGGGGGCACCATGGGGCGGACCGCGGTATATGACGCACACCTTGAGGATGTTATAGACATATCAGAGAAGAGGCTTCCAAGTGAATCGGTTGACCTATTTGCAGATGAGGGCGCCGACATTGTTGTCCTCATGAATTACGGTAAGTCCCGTATCACAGGGCACGGCTTCGGATACAAGGTTTTCCAGAGATCAGAAAAAAAACCTCCAGTGGTCCAGATAGAAAGACCAGGTGAACCCGATGGAAGTGTTGTAGCATGGAAGAGGGAGGTCGAGCCATTCGCAGAAAAACTGGCACGTGAACTTGAACTCGAGATGGTGGATCCAGAGGAGGTATGCAGGGAGATCTTCCATGGGGAGCCCTGTGGTGAACAGAAGCCTGACAGAAGGGAGTACCGGAGACTTGTGGGTGTCTCAGAGAATGAGAACATATTCGTAAATGGTATAGTGGTGGGGGTCTCAACGTCAGACGACGTCACCCTCGTTGCAGAGGACGGCGTGATCAGTGAGATAATAGGTGGGAAGATAAAGGAACACGGGGTTGAAAAACTTGGAAGGGTTAACCTCAGGGACGCAGTTGTGAAGACGGGGCTTCTCCGCCGCTCCGAGGTAAGGCCAAGGAAAGTGAAGGTAAGGGAAAACAATAAAAAGAAGTACCGGGTTTCGTTTTTAAACCACGCAGCAGAGGATATATACACGCTCCATGAATCTGATCTGGTTGTCACGGTTGGAGATGACACAACGCTCGTGGCTGCAGATATACTCTACAGATTCGATGTTCCCATAATAGGGATAACAGACGGGGATATAGATAGGGTGGTTAAGAAGGGCTTCAAATGCGCAGATTCAATCATAATAGAGTTTGAGGGGGGATGGGACGATATAGTCGGTGAAAGAATCCACAGGGAGCTCTTCAGGGGTAAAGACACCATTGAAATCCATGATTTGGAAACTTTTAAAAGGGATCTACTACAGATTATAGATAATATAGGTGCAAGCTACACCGTGAGATACACCTAAACCGATAAAAAGAGGTGTGGAATTGGATTTAGATGATATCATCCATTCCCTTAAAAATTTTGAGGGTGTAACAAGAAAACGGCCAATAAGGAACATAGTTTCTATTCTTAATGATGCATTCAGTGTCTCGGGAAAAACACATCTCGGTTACGGTGATGATGCATCGGCCATCAGGATCGGCGACGGAAAACTTCTTTTACTGGCAGCAGATGGAATATGGGGGCGTCTGATGGAGGCTGACCCCCACTGGGCCGGTTACTGTTCTGTGCTTGTTAATGTTAACGATATTGCAGCCATGGGCGGCAAACCTGTGGGCATGGTCAATGTTCTCTCAATTAACTCACGGGAGACCTGTTACAGTGTAATGGAGGGTATAAGGGAGGGGGCAGAGAAGTTCGGGGTCCCGATGGTGGGGGGCCACGTGCACCCTGACACACCCTACGATGCACTTGATGTTTCAATTGCAGGTATAGCATCTGAGGATGCGCTCATAACAAGCTGTGACGCAGAACCCGGTGACAGGGTTATAGTGGGCATAGACCTAGATGGAAGGCCACACCCCTCCTTTTTCCTGAACTGGGACACAACCACCCATAAAACACCTGAGGAGGTGCAGTTCCAGATTGAGATAATGTCCATCATTGCAGAAAGAAACCTGGTAACTGCAGGTAAGGATATAAGTAATCCGGGGACACTGGGAACACTGGGGATGCTGCTTGAGGCATCGGATGTGGGTGCATGGGTGGAACTGGAATCAATACCGCGTAACAGATCAGTTAAGTGGGAGGACTGGCTTCGAATGTACCCTGGCTCAGGTTTTGTGCTGACAGCACGCCCAGAAAATGTTGCTGAATGTATTGAACTGCTTGAGTCTGCTGGAATAACAGCATCAGATGTCGGGGAGATAGTATCCGACAGAAAACTCTGCTTAGTCCATGATAATGATGAAAGGGTCCTCTTTGACTTTGAAAGGGACATCATAACCGGTGTGATGGAAGAAAAAATATGAGGGAGATCTGATGTTTGTTAAGGTTAATGGAGTGGAGGTTGAACTCCCGGAGGGGGCCACAGTGAGGGATGCAATCGATGCTACAGAAGCCCCCTACGTGGAAGGCGCCCTTGTGGGCCTCATAAGCGGCACAAGGGAACTTGAAAGGACAATAGACACATACCGGATCAAAACAACAGCAGGAAGCATCCTGATTGAACTGCTACCAGAGGAAGCACCTGAAATCGTTGAGACATGGCGTGAGGTCTACAGCAACCTCGAAGACCTCCGTATAAGGTGGACAACCCCATCTGAGATTTCAATGGGACCCCTGAAAACAGAACTGGAGCCGTCAAGGAAGGAATTCTTCTACGACGAGAATGAGGTTATAATGAGCCTCTCAGGGTTCAGCCCGGATTCAACCCATATAATAATCTCCAGGGACCCTCATTCAGCAGTATACGGCGCCCCAGATGAGAACAGGGGTGTTTTTGCAAGGGTAACCGGCGGGGGAAGAACCATTGAGAGACTGACAGACCGTGACGTGATAAGGTCGGTTGAACCAGTTGTTGAGAGAAAAAGCATAGTTGAGAGCGCCGCAGTGACAGACCTTGAAACACCACTTGAGGATGGAAACCAGATATTCACCTACGTTAAGGTAAAACCATCCCACGAGTCCCCCCAGTCTGTTGAACACTTCTTCACAATGGTGGAGGAGGGGAAACTGAGGGTCGACTATGAGGCCAACTCATTCATAGGTTTCTACTCCCTTCAGGGAATAAAAAAGGATCCAGAAAAAATAGCAAAGAGAAACCGGGGTACGGTGACCCTTCGAAACACTGGAAGGGGCGCCGGAAGGGTTTACATATACAGGGAGGACAGGGTTTCAACACCATCCCACAACCTCATAGGAAATGTTACAGATGGAATGGAACTGGTTGATATAGCAGGGGAAGGGGACCACATCACGGTGGAGTGCGAACCCGGCAGGATAATGACGGTATCCATGACCCAGAAGGATGCAGAGGAATACCTTAAAGGGTACGGTGTTGAGCAGATAAGGGACGGCATAATGCTTGATGATGCAATAGTTGTTGCCCAGGACCCACCCTACACCATGGACATACTCAAGGAGGGAAGGGTCAGAACAGTGGGCATAGAGGCCGATAAGATCCTGGAGGTTGAACTTGACCCTGATGCGCCAAGGTCATCATGGTACTTCCGCAGACTCACGGGCCTCATCGACACACCCATTGGATCCCTCAAGGTACACTTCGCCTTCCCTGGCATGAAGGTGGTGATGTTTGAGGGTGACAGATCCCTGGCAAAGGGCCTTGTACCGGAGAAAACACCTGAAAACTGCGTTAAAAAGGGCAGCATTGGCATAACAAACATGTCAAGGAGACACATAGGTATGGTTGGTGTTAGACTCGAGGACAACGATGAATATGGCCCAACAGGGGAACCATTCAACGGCACCAACATAATAGGTAGAATCACAGAGGGCCTTGAGAATGTTGAAAAATTCAAAGAGGGGGACACGGTGTATGTCCGGGAAAGAAAAAAACCATGAGGAATCAACAAGGATGATAATACTTGGGCCGTCATCAAGGCTGAGCTCATCGGAACTAGTCCAGAGGCTCCACCTCCTTGGACTGCCACTGACCATAAAATCAACATGTTACGGCGCTCTCGTACATGGGGACACAGAGGCTGTGATGGAGGCTGTGAGGAAAATACGCAGCCTGGACCCGGCCAACATATTCACAAAGGAGAGGGGGTTTCCGCCAGGGGACCCCAGGCGATGCAGAGGACACAGGGGGGCAGCAAGGGAGGGTTACCATCAGCTTGAAAAGGAATTCAAACTACTCGGATACGTGGGCGAGGCCCTTGAAAGGCCCCAGAAGGCCGAACCCGAAAAAAAGGAGAAGGTTTCTGTTGATGAATTCCGCAATGTAGTTGAGAGGAGTCTGAAATCCAGACAGAAAACATAGGGCTGATTGAAATGAAAATAACTTCATCATCCACTGGAGAGGAACTCAAGGAACTTGGAATGTGTATACATGAACTTGTAAGTCGTCTTCCCCTCACAATAAGGAGCCGGGAAGCAAAGGGTCTTCGAATAGAGGACGGGAAGGTGATCGATGACAGCTACACCGGACCGGTACTGGAAAAGGTCCTTGAATCAGGTGAGATAGCAAGGGAGACACCTGAGAGGGGACCCTACAAGGGGATACCCGTGGTCGTGGTACCCCTGAAGGAGAAGGGCGAGGTTCTCTGTGCAGTGGGAATCGTTGATGCCACAAAGGGCCTCTTCACAGACATGGTTGAAATAGCCAGAAGACCCCAGGAGGGAGACAGGGGGGAATTCTATTGAAGATAGCGATATTTCCACCAAATTCACTTATACTCGCAGATCTTGTTGAAAGAAGGGGACATGAGCCCCTTGTAATCCAGAAAGAAATCAGACAGAAGGTTACAGACCCAGAAATCGATTCACCACCCTTCAACATAACCGAGGAGGACCCGATAAAAGGTCTGAAGTACGCGGCAATAGAGGTTCCCTCAGGTGTGAGGGGGAGAATGGCAATCCTCGGGCCCCTCATAGAGGAGGCAGATGCCGCCATAATAATGGAGGAGGCCCCATTTGGTTTTGGATGCATAGGATGCGCAAGGACCAATGAACTCTGCGTATTCCAGCTCAGAAAGAAGGGCATACCCACACTTGAACTGAAATACCCCACAACAAGGGAAGAGACAATAGATGTGGTTAACAGGATAAACAAATTCCTGGACGAACTGGAGGCTCAAAATGGTTAAAATAGCCCAGATTTCATGCGGAACCGACTACAGCGGTGTTCAGAAGGAAATTGAAAAGGCAGCGAGGACTTTCGGGGCCGAAATAGTGATCCCCGAGGCCGACCTTGACTACATAGACGAGGCCTATGAAAAATTTGGGTTCAACTGTGCCAGTTCAAGCATAAAACTCATGATAGCAAGGGCAATGTCAATCGTTGAGGGCAAAACAGATGCCGACGCGGTTTTCATAGCAACCTGCTTCAGGTGTGCAGAGGGGGCCCTTGTAAGGAATGAGATAAGGAGGTTCATACAGCAGAACACAAGGCTTCCAGTTGTAACCTACTCATTCACAGAGAGAACAAAGGCGGATGAGCTCTTCATACGTATGGAGGCGCTCTCAACAATAGTGGCAAGGAAGAGCATACTTGCAAGGGAGAAACAGGAGGGCCTAACCCTTGGAATCGATTCAGGTTCAACAACCACCAAGGTAGTGTTGATGGAGGATAACGAGGTCATAGGGACTGGATGGCTTCCCACAACAGATGTCCTTGGCTCAGCAGAGAAGGGCATAGAGGAGGCCCTCGCAGGTACAGGTTACACGCTGAAGGACCTTGATGGGATAGGAGTTACGGGTTACGGCAGGTTAACCATAGGGAAACATTACGGGGCCGACCTCATACAGGAGGAGCTCAGTGTGAACTCCAAGGGTGCAGTGTTCCTTGCAGACCACCAGAAGGGGGAGGCAACGGTACTTGATATAGGTGGTATGGACAACAAGGTCATAACCGTCAACGATGGCATACCCGACAACTTCACCATGGGGGGTATCTGCGCCGGTGCATCAGGGCGTTTCCTGGAGATAACAGCCAGGAGGCTTGGAGTGGAGATAGATGAACTTGGAAGCCTTGCACTGAAGGGGGACTACCGGAAGGCGATGCTCAACAGTTACTGCATAGTCTTTGGTATACAGGACCTTGTAACCGCACTTGCAGCGGGAGTTTCAAGGGAGGACGCAGCAGCCGCAGCATGCCACTCGGTGGCCGAACAGGTATATGAGCAGCAGCTCCAGGAGATAGATGTGAGGGAACCCCTCATACAGGTGGGTGGAACATCCCTTATAGAGGGCCTTGTTAAGGCGGTAAGTGATATCCTGGGCGGTATCGATGTTATCGTACCCCCATATTCACAGCATATAGGTGCGGTTGGAGCGGCCCTCCTTGTTTCCGGAATGAAAGACGTCAGTGAGGGTTAAAATGGGGATAAATGTTGAGTGCTACGACCCCAGGGGTGCAGAGGTCTATGAGATAATAGCCCGCCAGGTTCTCCAGAATCTCCAGCTTGCAAGGGCCGTGGATGACCTGAAAATATGGGTTGATCCCCGGGAGCCGGTCTTCATCATAGCTGTTAAGACACAGAGGACCTCTGAGCCGATTTACCTTGAGGACATGGCTGAGATGGAGGTTGATAAGGCCACAGGAGCAGTCCACCTGAGGATAAGGGACGAAACGTACCTTCCACAGCTACTTGAAAGGCTCTGGGAGACACAGGGACGTGGCAGGGTACGGCAGCCATCCCGATTTGAGGTGGTGGTTGAGGACCCCATCTCGGATATCAGCGAAATGACGGTCCACGACCCATCAATGAACCTCAGGAAGAGGGTATACGATGCAATATTCCGTATAATACCCGAGGGATTTCGGGTTATAAGGGACCTTTCAGAGGATAACATAATAGCCCTTGTATGTACCGATGAGGTGCTAAGGGATGAATGGATTTTAAAGGCCAGGGAGATAATAGACGATATGAGGTGAAAACATGCCTGAACAGAGACAGACACGCTTTGCCCACATAACAAAGGCCCACCCCTGCTTCAATGAGAAACTGCACGACAGGGTTGGAAGGATCCACCTGCCCATCGCACCCCGCTGCAATATCCACTGCAAGTTCTGCACAAGGGATATAAGTGAATGCGAAAACCGGCCAGGGGTCACTGCAAGGATCATGACCGCTGATGATGCAGTAAAGCACGTTGAGAAGGTTAAGGACGAGATGCCCATAAGTGTAATAGGGGTCGCAGGACCCGGCGATGCCCTTGCAAATGAGGAGACCTTCGAGTTCTTCAAAAAGGCCAGCAAGAAGTTTCCGGACCTTCTAAAATGCCTCAGCACCAATGGTCTGCTCCTTCCAGATAAGGCTGATGAACTGGCAGAGATTGGTGTTAACACCGTCACAGTAACCGTGAACGCCATTGACCCTGACATAGGTGAGAAGATATACTCCTTTGTTATCTACAAGGATAAGGTCTACCATGGAAGGGAGGCCTTTGAGGTTCTCTCAAAGAATCAGCTTGAGGGTATAGAGAAACTTGCAGAGAAGGGGATAATTGTTAAGGTCAACAGTGTACTCATACCTGGCCTCAACGATGAACACATAGTTGACATTGCAAGGGAGGTTAAAAAGAGGGGAGCCTCCCTCATGAACGTTATACCACTCATACCGATGGGCGAGATGAAGGACTACCCACGGCCAACCTGTGAGGAGATCGAGAGGGTCAGGAACGAGGTTGAAAAGATAATACCCGTATTCAGGGCCTGCACACAGTGCAGGGCAGACGCCTACGGTATTCCAGGTAAAAAGGGCGCTGACAGGCACCTTGACATGACACCAGCGAGCCATTACTGAAATCCCGTGATAACCATGAAGACACTGGAATGGAAGGACAACCGACTCATCCTTATAGATCAGAGAAAACTTCCCGATTCACTGGAGTACTTTCAGTGTGAAAACTACCGGGACGTCATATACGCAATAAAAAATATGGTTGTAAGGGGCGCCCCGGCCATTGGGGTGACAGCAGCATTTGGAGTTGCCCTGGCCGACCTTGCAGGAGAGGACACTGAAAGGGCTGCAGAGGAGATAAGGTCATCAAGGCCAACCGCAGTGAACCTTTTCTGGGCAGTGGACCGTGTAATGAAATCAAGGTCCCCACTTGACGAGGCCCTGAAGATCTACAGGGAGGACATGAAGACCAACAGGGCCATAGGGGCTCACGGGGCCAGCATAATCCAGGATGGCGATACAATCTTAACCCACTGCAATGCAGGCGCCCTTGCCTGTGTTGACTACGGCACGGCCCTGGGTGTTGTGAGGGCCGCCAGGGATCAGGGAAAGAATATAACGGTTATATGTGATGAGACAAGGCCCGTGGGACAGGGTGCCCGTTTGAGTGTCTGGGAGATGCAGCAGGAGGGCATACCCGTTAAACTGATAGCAGACGTTGCAGCAGGGTACCTAATGCAGAGGGGAATGATAGATAAGGTTATAATAGGCGCTGACCGTGTGGCAGAGGGTGGTGTGGCAAACAAGATAGGGTCACTCATGGTTGCACTCTCAGCAGAACGGTTCAATGTACCCTTTTACGTTGCAGCACCCCTCAGCACCTTTGACAGGGAAAATTCAATTTATGATGTTGAGATAGAGGAGAGAAGTCCCGAGGAGGTCCTATATTATGGCGGCTGCAGGATAGCCCCGGAAAATACAGAGGTCATCAACCCGGCATTTGACATAGTACCCTCTGATCTTATAGAAGGCATCATAACAGAGGAGGGTATAATGGATCCCCTGTGATTTCAGCTATTTGTTTTATGATTATGGGGTATGCTGGATCGTTCTGATCTCACATCTTTTTTTATTCTTGCGTCGATACCAATATGCCACACACCTGGACTCCTTGACTTCACCCTTCTCCTATCCAGTATCTCCACTTTGAAGGGTGCCGCGGCGTCCATCAGGCGTTTCACAGGGGTTTCGAAGTCCCTTGAAAATTCATAGTAGTGTATGACTCCCCCATCCCTGACAGCCCTGATGGCGTCATCAAGAAATTCGCAGGCACTTCCCGGGAGGTTCATGATCACATGGTCTGCAAAGCACTCCTTATCCTTCAGGAACTCCCTCACATCACCCTCAACAGGGACTATGATATCCTCTGCCCGGTTCAAATGGGCATTTTCTCTGATGTAACCGACAGCAGCGGGGTTTATGTCAACGGCGTATATCCTGGATGCCTTTCCATGCCTTGCAACTGCAACTGCAAAGGGCCCGGCACCTGCAAACATGTCAAGAACAACCTCCCCCTCCTTCACCTGCCTGGCAACAATCTCCCTCTCATTGGCAAGACGTGGGCTGAAGTAAACACTCCTTATATCAACCTTTATGCGGCTCCCGTACTCCCTATGGACGGTTTCAGATACCTGAGAACCTGCAATGAGTTCAAGGTCCCTGGTCCTTGTAACACCCTTCACCCCACTCCTCTTCATGTACACGGCACTCCGCCCAGTGAATTTAAGGGCGGCCTCACCTATTGCATGCCTGTACTCATGGAGCTCCTCAGGTATTTCAAGGATAACAGTATCCCCTATTATATCAAAGGACCGTCTGATGGATGCAAGTGCGTCCTCAGGGATCCTGGATTTCAGCATATCAGTAAAACTTCTCGGGGAGCGTTTACCTCTCTCAAAAACATCATCGATGACCTCAACATCATCAAATTCCCCTGCAACCCCGGCGTCGATCACCGGTATGTAAACATGGCTTTCATCCCTCTTTATCCTGTAATCCCTGTTAAGGAGAGACCTCTCAGTTAAAATCCTGATTATATCATTGGCCTTCTTCTTTGGAACCTTTAAACCCTTCATGGTGAACTTCCTTTACAGTTTAAGCCACTTATATACTGGTTTTTCTGAAACATTATATAACGTTATGATTTATGAGAGGGTGTGAGATGCTTTACATAATTGGACTTGGACTTTACGATGAGAATGATATATCAGTTAAGGGTCTGAAGGCCTTAAAGGCCTGCAGCAGGGTATACGCCGAATTCTACACCGCAATCCTTCAGGGGGCCAGTTTATCTGCAATTGAGGAGTTAACAGGTAAGGATATAACTATACTGCGCAGGGAGGAAATTGAGGAGGAAAGAATACCACTTGTTGAGGCAGAAAAATCCGATGTTGCACTCCTTGTCCCGGGGGACCCCCTCGTTGCAACCACCCATACAGAAATGATCCTGGACGCAAGGAGGAGGGGCATAGAGACAAGGGTCATTCATGCATCATCAATAATATCCGCTGCACCGGGCCTTGCAGGGCTGCAGGCCTACAAGTTCGGGAGGATAATCACAGTACCCTTCATATCAGAAAATTACTTCCCAACATCCCCCTACGTTAATATAAAGGATAATCTTGAGAGGGATTCCCATTCACTGGTGCTCCTTGATATAGAGGCCCATAAAAGGAGGTACATGACTGCAAATGAGGGCCTTGAATACCTGCTGCGGGCATCAGAGAAACTTGGTGATGACACAATCAATGAAAAAACCCTGGCAGTTGTAATTGCAAGGGCAGGTTCTGAAAGACCCCTTGTGAGGGCCGATGCAATATCCTCACTTCTTAAGGAAGACTTTGGGGATCCACTTCACTGCCTTATTGTTCCCGCCGGACTCCACTTCATGGAGGCCGAGTACCTTGTTGAGGTTGCAGGCGCGCCCCGCTCCATTGTGGAGGGAAGGATAATCTGATTACCTTAGGAGGTATTCGCACTTTTCAACGTTCTGCAGGGGTATTATTATCTCCCTTTTACCGAACTCCCTCTCAGAGAAGCTCACCAGTATAAAGCACTTCTCCTTATCAACCTTTATATTTTCCACCCCAAACTCCCCCCTCTTGAAGTGGTGTACCGTGCCATTTGTCATGGTGAGCTCCATCTTTTCTATCATATTAAGACACCATTTAATAATTCTCTCCGGGCGTCTATTTATAAGTGCCTCCGGGATCTGAACATCGTGTCACTTCGGTATATCAGTTAAAGCACTTTAATGATGCTCTTCATTGGCGATCCAGTTTGATCATGTGTTGGTTAAAGCACTGTAATGAACTGCAAAATCAAGGGTTAAGATCCACAAGGGAGATCGTGAAAATTTTTATCATATAAAAAAGAGATATATGTAGTGTTAAAATGACCCGTAAGATCCATGAGGATTGCGGTAAATCGACAAGGGACCTCATAGATGCTGAAAAGCTCATTGAGATGCTTCCACTGAAGGCCGGGGACACATTTCTTGATGCTGGCTGTGGTGATGGCTTTATTTCACTTGAAGCAGCATCCGCTGCTGGTGATGAGGGAAGGGTCATCGCGGTTGATATATACCCAGAATCGATTGAGATCCTGAGGTCCAGAATAGGCAGAAGGAGTAACATACTACCTCTTGTTGCCGATATAACCCATAGATTGCCGGTTCCTGATAGAACAGTTGACGTTTACTTCATGGCCAACGTTTTCCATGGGATAGTGGTCAACGGCGAGGTTGAACCACTGATGGCCGAGGTCAAAAGACTTCTCAGAGAGAGTGGAAGGCTGGTTGTGGTTGATTTTAAAAAGGTAGCGGGAACCCCGGGACCGCACATGGATCTAAGGCTGTCAGAGGATGAGGTCATAGAGATTCTTGAAGGCCATGCTTTCACTGTGGAGTCCGTGGGGGATGCAGGACCCTACCATTATATTATAATAGCAGTACCCGGGCTCTGAAAACCCCTATCAGTAGAGGGGGGTGTACTTCTGGAGGAATTCCTGCATTTCATGGTCCAGTGTTCTGAGTGCAGACATGTTCTGGGGTGAGGAGGCGGCACGCTCCTCGACGAGGTTTCTCAGTGTACCGTTCTTTATGTGTTCACGGACCTCCCTTAGCACCAGATCCAGTGTCAGCCTGTTCCTTTCAATCAGTTCATCTGTACTGTAACTGCCGATCCGGTATGTGTCCAGGGGATAGGTATGGGTTTCGGTGAACAGAACATTGATCATACCATAGAACTCTGCAGCGGCATCTGAGAACACATCCACACCCATATACGCGAGGAGGGGGATGAAGGCTGGAGGGGAGAATGTTGAACATAGCATGGTCTCAGGTTTTATGGCCTCACGTATTCCAGTCAGAATCCGAACCATCTCCATGGGTCTCTGGAGCAGTTCATCCATATTTGCCACTATGAGTTTCCTGAAACCGATCTCCTCAAGTTCAAGGGCGCACCTTACTCTGAGGTCAGTGTAGCGGGATCCATGTATGAATGCGTATTCTGAATCAGATTCAGAGGCCATCTCAAGGGTTTCAGTGACACCCCACTCTGCGATTTCCAGGGGTACATTGTGCGGGATGGTTTCATATGGGGCGATATCCATCTTTTCATACTTAACAAGTAGGGGAGTTTCAGAATCTCCGAGAAGACCCAGCCTTGCGGGTCCGTCATGTAATTTTATCTGGTATCCAGTCTTGCTCATTGTGCACACCGTCTGTTACTTACTTGGATTCAATGATTACTTAACCATTACAGTATTGCTCAGGGCGCATTCAGTTACTTAACGGATCAGGAGATACATTAGGTGTCACCTTAAAGGTTACACATCGGCAAATTTTAGGAATCTTTATATACCCATAAAAATCACAGTCTAATAAGAAAAATCTGAGGTTTGCTAACCAGGGATCTTTCAGGGTGTGAAAAACAATGTCAGTTCTAAAACGCCTAAAAGAAATGTTGATGGGTGAGAAGAAGGAAGAGGACAGTAAAACAGAGGAGCCAGAGAAAACAGAGACCCCAACCGAGTCCACTAAACAGGAAGAAAAACCTCAACCTCAAGAAAAATCTTCAGATGAACCCTCTGTATCTGCAGAAACAGAAAAATCAGAGGAACCTCAAAAGGTTGAAGAACCTGAAGGGGCCTCTGAGGAAGCATCAGCTGAAGAACCTGAGACTGCAGATGTTGAGGAGGATGAATCTGAAGAAACTGCTGAAACCTCCCATGAAGATGAGGGGGTAGTTGAGGATGAAGACTCTTCGGAGGATTCTGATTCTGAAGGAGAATCAGAGGAGGAAGAGGAGAAAAGCGAAAGGAGTGATATAATGACCCTACTGCAGAGAGAAGAAAACATAATCAGAAAGGGTAATATTGACAAGGAATTCTCTGAAAAAATAAAGGCCGCAGGCGGTGACAGTCTGGAATACTGTTTCCAGTGCGGTACATGCACAGGATCCTGCCCATCTGGAAGAAGAACCCCTTACAGGGTAAGACAGATAATAAGGAAGGCAAATGTTGGATTAAAGGATGAAATAATCTCAGATCCAACCCTCTGGATGTGCACAACATGCTACGCATGCCAGGAAAGGTGCCCACGTAAGGTCAGAATCGTGGATGTCGTGAAACTTGCAAGGAACGAAGCAGCCAAAGCAGGATTCATGGCACCAGCACACAAGGCAGTTGGATCATTCGTTATAAAAACAGGTCACGGAGTACCAATCAACGACGCAACAATGGAGCTTCGAAAGGCTGTTGGCCTTGGAGAACTACCACCAACAACCCACCAGTTCCCTGAAGCACTTGAAGAGGTTCAGAAAATCATCAAGGCAACAGGCTTTGACCAGTTAATAGGCTACAACTGGGAAACAGGTGAACTTGAATAAGGAGGCATGCAAATGGAAATCGCATACTTTTTAGGATGTATCATGAACAACAGGTACCCTGGAATTGAAAAAGCAACAAGGGTTCTATTCGATAAACTCGGAATCGAACTGAAGGACATGGAAGGAGCATCCTGCTGTCCAGCACCAGGGGTATTCGGTTCATTCGATAAAACAACATGGGCCGCAATAGCAGCAAGGAACATAACAATCGCCGAGGACATGGGCGCAGACATCATGACAGAATGTAACGGATGCTTCGGTTCACTCTTCGAGACAAACCACCTCCTCAAGGAAGACGAGGAGATGAAGGCAAAAATCAATGAAATCCTCAAAGAAGCCGGAAGGGAATACAAGGGAGAAATCAACGTCAGACACTTTGCAGAGGTCCTCTACAACGAGGTTGGTCTGGACAAACTGGCTGAAATAGTTGAAAAGCCCCTCAACCTCAACGTTGCAGTGCACTACGGCTGCCACTTCCTCAAACCAAGTGATGAGATAAACATAGACAACCCTGAAAGGCCAACAATACTGGATGAAATTGTTGAGGTAACCGGTGCGAAATCCGTTGAATACAAGGACAAGATGATGTGTTGCGGTGCCGGTGGTGGAGTGAGATCAAGGGACCTGGACGTTGCACTTGACTTCACAAGGGAAAAACTCACAAACATGAAGGAAGCCGGTGTTGACGCAATAGTAAACGTCTGCCCATTCTGCCACCTCCAGTTTGACGTTGGTCAGATGGAGATAAAGGACAAGTTCGGCGAGGAATTCGACATTCCTGTACTTCACCTCGCACAGCTACTTGGACTTGCAATGGGTCTTCCAAAAGAGGACCTTGTGGTTGACGCCCACCAGGTATGCGTCGACGAGTGCCTTGAAAAGCTCGAGGAACTCGACCGCCTTGCACCTGGAAGCGGTTAAAACCACAAATTAATTATTTTTTCAGGGATTTAAAATCCCAAAGTGAGGTGTTTTTTTGTTTATAGCTACTTTAAAGGGAATATTCACATTGAAGGATCTTCCAGAAGAATTCAAACCCTTTGTGGACTACAAGGCAGGCCTTGAGAAGAAGGAGTTATCTGATGACGACGAGGTGGCCATACTATCCATCCAGGGCACACAGAGCAACCATGTGCTCATCCTCAGCTCCTACAGTAACGTTGAGGAGATCCGAAAGGAACTTGAAGAGGCAGGTGCAAAGATAAACCACACAACCCTAAAAATTCTGGAAGGACATCTATGACACTCCCTGTTGAACAGACATGGTTCGTGCTTGTTGAACTCCTCACAGACCTTCGAAAGAAGGATGTTGATGTCCCGGTGGAAATTACAGAGGATATAAGGCTTGTGAGGACATCGATCAACTTCTATAAATCAGATACAGAGAACCCTGAAATGATCAGGGAGCTTAAGAGAATAAACGATATGCTCAACTCAATCCAGGAGAAACTCCTTGAACTTGCAGAGTCAGTGGCCCCTGATTACCCTGACGAATGGATTGAAAAATTAAAGAGGGCCTCAAGGGGTGAGGAGGTTCACAAACCCCCTGAAACAAAGTCAAGGTTTATTGTTGGAGCCCCACCTGGATTTGCAGCTGCAAGGGTGCACCTTAAGGAACCAATAGCCGAGGACAGGGTTCAGGATATCGCTGAGACCCACAGCCTTATAATTGAATTTGAAGAGGACGATCTTCTAGCCGTTTATGGAGATTCAGAGGACATAAAAAAGGGTTTAAAGGAAATAGGCTCCTTCTTCAGGGAATAATGTGGAGTGTGATTTTTCATGAAAATCCTCGCTGTAAGTGATCTTCATGGTTCAAGCATACCTGAACTCCACAGGTTTATAATGGATAACCGCGTTGACCTCATTGTTGTGGCAGGTGACATAACACACTTCGGACCTGTGGAACTCGTTGAGGAGCTCCTGAATGACCTGGCATCCCATAACATCTCTGTTGTCGCCGTACCCGGAAACTGCGATCCCCATGGGGCTGTTGCTAAAATAGAAAACTCAAAGGCCGTGAATATACATGGAAGATCCATTAACATCAAGGATATTGCCATATGCGGTCTTGGGGGTTCAAACCCAACACCATTCAACACACCCCTTGAACTGGATGAGGATGAGATAAAAGCTGAACTGGACGACCTCATGGAAAAGTCTGGCGAAGGGAATCTTATTCTTGTAACCCATGCACCACCACATGGAACATCACTCGATAGAATTCCCTCCGGGGATAATGTTGGAAGCAGGGGTGTGAGGGATGTTATAGAAAGACACCAGCCATCCCTTAACATCTGTGGCCACATCCACGAGTCCCCTGGTGTGGACCGTATAGGTGAAACCATAGTGGTCAACCCGGGACAGCTTTCAGATGGCAGGGCAGCCCTCATTGAAATTGAAGATGATGGATCCATAACTGCTGAAATTTTAAATCTCAGATCCAGTTAAATATATAAAAACTGGATTTCAGAGTATGACAAGTTCTTTTTGAGGTGAGACCATGATCATGGTTCAGGGAGAAGTAAGTGGAAAAAAATACACGGAGCCCTTCTCCAAGGGCGTTCTGGCACGTTCACTGACCAGGGCAGAGATGGACCCCAACAAGGCATACACATTTGCTTCAAGAATTGAGGCTCACCTTAAAAAGAATAAGGTTGATGTCATAACAATAGAGGAACTCGTTGATGTGGTCTCAGAGCACCTGAAAAGGGAGGATCCTGAGGTAGCAGAGAAGTACATGCTCTGGAGACGAATAAGGCAGTGCAAGGAGCCCCTGATAATACTCATAGGGGGCGCCTCTGGGGTTGGAACGTCATCAATTGCCTTTGAGGTTGCAAACCGCCTTGGCATAAGGAACATGATAAGCACCGACATGATAAGGGAGGTAATGCGTAAAATAGTCTCCAAAGAACTTCTCCCTTCCATCTATGAATCAAGCTACACAGCCTACCAGTCCCTCAGAATACCCCCACCACCTGAACTTGACGAGGTCCTCATTGGATTCAGGGATCACGTGGACACTGTGAGCATCGGCGTGGAGGCTGTAATTGAGAGGGCCCTCACTGAGGGTATAAGCATAGTGATTGAGGGCGTTCATATAGTCCCCGGCTTTATAAGGGACGACCTCATAAACAAGGAAAATGTTGCAATGTTTGTCCTCACGGTTTCAGACGAAAACGTCCATAAGGGAAGGTTCTATTCACGTTGCAGACAGATGTGGGCCAGAAGACCACTTAAAAGGTATATAAGTTACTTCTGGGCAATAAGAAGAATTCACAGATACATTGAAAGCCAGGCAAAGAAACACAATGTGCCTGTTATTGAGAATATAGATGTTGTAACCACCATAGACTCAATTATAAAATCACTGACAAAAACCAGTGTTAAGGGAGGAGAGAAAGGTGCTGAAAAAACTGAATGAAGTTAAGGTTAAGGACGTAATGACAGTGGATGTTATAACAGTTGAACCATCTGAAGATGTGGTTTTTGCATTTGAGAAACTGATGAAACACAGGATAAGTGCTCTTCCAGTCCTTGAGGAGGGGAAACTTGTTGGAATTGTGACCGCCTCAGACCTCGGCCACAACCTGATACTTGACAACTATGAACTTGGTACAACAGTCGGGGAGGTCATGGTGAGGGATGTTGCCACGGTGGCCCCTGATGAGACACTTGCTGACGCCATTGAGAAGATGAATGACTACTCATCGGATGAGGGAATAATAAATCAGCTTGTTGTCATGTCTGATGGCAAGATGATTGGAATAATTGCCGATGGGGATATTATAAGGGCTCTCAAAAGCCTTTAGTGTGGTCATATAAAGCCTGTGATGATGTAAATTGCAGCTGATAGGATGATGCATGTGGGTATCGTAACTATCCAGGTGTATGCTATGTGCCTTATCACGTCATACTCGACTGTTGATGTCCCATTTGCAATCCCAACACCTATCACCGATCCCACAAGGGTCTGTGTTGGCGATACAGGCATACCATAACCCAGAAAGAGGTAAACGATAATTGCCGCTGATAGCTGGGCTGCAAAGCCCCTGCTTGGTGTGAGGTCTGTTATTCTTCTTCCAATTGTTTCTGTCACCCTGTTGCCAGCCAGCAGAATTCCTGAAGCAAGCCCAAGAGCCCCCAGTATTCGGATCCAGTATCCGCCATCATAACCCGTCGCAAATATAACACCTGTTGCAACTGCTATATCAACAGCCCCAAGGTTAAGGGCTGAAAACGAGGAACTCAGTATCTGAAGATATGAAAATACCTTTTCAAGTCGGTCTCGCATACCCATACCCTGAAGCGGTTTTATTAAGACCCTTCTGATGGATCTGTAGATTACAAATCCTGTGAGAAAACCTGCAACAGGTGACATAATCCAGCTCAGCACTATGAAGCCAACAACATCTGTTCTCATGTTCTGAATGCCAATACTTGCTATCCCAGCACCAATAACTGAACTTACAATGGCATCGGAACCTGAAATGGGGATCTTTTTTATAATTGTGAATGTTATCCAGATTGATGATGTTAGTGTTATAACAAGGGCTGTTCTGGGGCTCAGGAACCCCTGGGGGATTATCCCTTCACTTATTGTTCTAATGACGCTTCCACCAAGGAACAGCGCCCCAACTGATACAAAAAATCCCCCCAGTAAAAGGGCCTTTTTCATCCTGAGAGAACCACTACCAACAGCAGTGCCCACAGAGTTACCTATATCGTTTGCAGCGATGTTAAAGGCCATGTAGAGGCTCAGAATGAGACTCATTGCTATCAGCGCATCCATGGAATTAATATGGAATATTACCTTAATTAGTTTACCAGTAACTTTACCGGTGCACTCTGCTTCCCTGTATAATGGAATGACGATAGCATCCCATTAATGGGATCCAGGGCAGTGATATGTCCATAGAAACATTAAAATACTACTTAGTATAATGGATACAATGGGCTAGACCGGAGGGTTAGGGGTCCTCTGTAAGCGCAAATCCCCTATACGGCGCGGTCGAAGTTCAGGGGACGGCTGATCGACTGTTTATCGGCCCTGCTGATTGGTGTCGAAGCCTCGTCCCGCAGGATCAGTGGTGATGGGGCCCTGACTGGAGGGTCAGGGTAAACCATCTTAGTCATGGGAACGGGTCAGGCCTGGAAAGGAGCAGCCCTACCATGGACAGCTGATGCTTGCGGATTAACGGGGTGGAGCCAGTCAGCGGGATCACCGGTAGATGGAAGGTCTGTCAACCCCTGAACGTGCCCACCCACTTAGAAATCTAATGAACGAAAAACTTATAATGCTGAAAACAGATAGGTTTAATAAGGCCGGGGTGGCCCAGTCTGGTACGGCGTTGGCCTGCTAAGCCAATGATCCTTTGGATCTCGCGGGTTCAAATCCCGTCCCCGGCGTCTTTAATGATTTTTCGGGCTGATTTTTGTTTTAAGCTTTATATCCTTAATCATGGTTTTTGCTGTACTTTCTGACTTTTATCCCCACACTACTGTTTTGCAATTTTTTCGATTTTGTTTGTGTTTGGTGGGGGTCTGTGTATTGGGTGTGCCATGGTTTGTCCAGTGGCGCGGGTTCATGAGCTTAACCATTAAGGCTTGCGGTGATTGACCCGGTTCATAACCATGGTAAAACATATCACGATCATGAGAGCCGCAATAAAGAATTGC
>NZ_JASFYE010000005.1:37380-138814 GCF_030055425.1 Methanothermobacter sp. | reverse complement strand
ATGCCAAGGTCACAATTGACCTCAAGAGGATACTGAGACTCCCCACATCACTCCACTCAAAGGTCAGCATGATTTGCATGGAGGTTAAGAACCCTGAGACATTTGATCCCCTTAAGAGTGCCGTTCCAAAATTTGTTCATGAAAGGGAATCATAAGGTCATCTTCTGATGGCCTTCCAGGGATTCAGGAAGGCGTCAAGGAACATCAGAAATTCAGGGTCCAGTGATTCAATGGTATCCTCAAGGAAATCAACACTGAAGCCATTTATCAGTTCTTTGCGTATGTGTTTTCCCATTTTAAGCCTTTCAGGTTTTGATAGGAGCCTTTTAATGTAATCAACAGCGTTCCTATCCCTCCTGGGGGATTCCACCACAAGCCTCGGGCCCTCAACCCATACCCTCTCATGCCTTTCTGTGAACCTCTCACTGTGCCGCCTGGACCAGACAGGGGGTCCGTATCTCTTCCTGTAGGATGGGAGCGCCCAGACCTCCATTTCAATGATCATAAAAGAGACACTTGATTCGTCGCTCCAGTAGTCGGCCCCAAGAACCGAGAATCCCTCATTCTCCAGGTTTCTGACTATGGAATCAAGGGTCTTCCTGAGCTGGGGGTAGAGGGCATCTGCGGGGACATCAGGCACCCCGGTGGATACCAGAATGACCTTTGAGCCCCTTTTTTCTATGGTTTCAAGTATTTCACCGGGATCTGGGGTGTACTGTGGTTTCCTGAAATATTCGGGTTTCGGGTCCCTCAGGAAATTCCTGGCTGCAGTTACAAATTCAGCCATCCTCTGCAGTGTGAGTGCCGCCGCAACGTTCCTGTTACTGTCTACAGGGTCAACCACCACGAGGGGCTCCTGAAAACCCCCACCGGTACCATGGCCCTCGAGGTCTATGATGTACCCGGGCCTCCAGCTGAGGGCGCCTTTAAGCACCCTCTCGAAGTTTCCGTAGTGGAGAACCAGGAGCTCTGCAAGGTAACCTGCAAATCCTCCAACCCTGAACTCGGATCCGTAGGTCCCTGTTGACTTCATGAACTGTTTGAGGAGAAGAACCTCATCCATCTGCTCCTCCTTAAGGTTCCTCTGGATGTACCTTGTGTGGAGTATGGTTCTGTCAACGGCGGATCTGAGTTCTGAGGCATGGGATATCCTGTAGCAGGGGACGAAGTCCACCTCGTAACCATCTATGTGTCCTGTAACGTAGGGGTGTGACGCATACCTCTCCTCGG
Organism: Methanothermobacter sp.; assembly: GCF_030055425.1. Lineage (NCBI taxonomy): Archaea > Methanobacteriati > Methanobacteriota > Methanobacteria > Methanobacteriales > Methanobacteriaceae > Methanothermobacter > Methanothermobacter sp. The sequence goes on along the minus strand of NZ_JASFYE010000005.1, from coordinate 137,584 downwards.
CCTCTCCCATGAACCTCTCTATGCAGAGGTATCCGAGTTTCAGGCCATTCTCCTTCAGTTCATCCTCGGGGGTGTCCAGGGGGAAGTGGATGAATATATCGATGTCGGCGCCGCCTGAAAGCCAGGTCCCCTTGGCAACTGAACCCACAAGGAAGGCCTCAGCATCTATCCCCATGCTCGCTGCGAGTTCATTTATACATTCAACAAGGCTATCTGATAATTCCATGACCCGCTGATATTCTTCTCTTCCGGGTTTTATACTCTCAAGTATTTCACTGTAGTCCATGTTTATTCACCATGTTATCCGTTTATACTCCCAGTGCACACTGTCGCATGTCCACCATATCAATTAAAATTAATCAGATTCTGAAGACCTCGAGGTCACTGTAGACGGGTCCTTCAGGTGTGAGTTCACTCCTTTTAAGTGAGACCCTGTCAACCCTCAGGGTCCCGGCGTCCACATTCTCCAGCTCCCCTATCATGGCTGCAAGTTTCTCACGGTTCCTTGGACCCTTTACCCGCCCGATGGTCAGGTGGGGCACATAATCCCTTTCCTTCCGGAATCCTATCCTGGCAAATTCCATGTCCAGGTTCCTCTGCAGCTCTGAGAATACCTCCGGATTTTCAACCCCAAGCCACACCACCCGGATGTAGTTAGGGTTTGGAAAGACACCGGCACCGGTTACGTGAAGTTCGAATGGTTCATAGCCCTTGAGGGTTTCATCCACTATCCCCCTTATCCTCCTGAGTTTACCCTCACCCACATCACCGAAGAATTTCAGTGTGAAGTGGAGGTTCTCAGGTTCAACGAATTTTATCTGGGCATCTGCGCCCCTCAGGATATCCTGTATCTCACATACCCTTTCCCTTAGTTCATCGTCAGCATCAACTGCAAGGAAGGCCCTGACCTTCATTTCATGATCCTCCATGTTTCAGTCAAGTTTTTTCAGCCTTTCAAGGCTCCTGGCGGGTGTTTCAATGGTGTTGAGTATGTGGAGGTCCACCCTGCCCAGGAGTTCACTGAAGAACCTCCTCCGGAGCCCCATCTTTCTCTCATCCCGTACAAGCTGGTGGGGGTTGCAGAAGTCATTTTCCAGCAGATACTCCATCCCCTCCTCCGGATCCAGCCTCCTCATCGGGGGATTATCTGGGTTTCTCTCAAGGAGAACAACCCTTTTGAGTGTTGTGGACTCCCTTATCCGCCCCCCAAAGAGCATCCCAACATCTGCAACCCCCCTGGCTCTAGCATCCAGTTTCACAGAGTCCAGGAGGGAGGAGTACTCATTCCACACAATCCCTATATCGTCCCGGATATAGGAGTTCTTCTCGGATGCATACACCAGAACCCCGTTCTCAAGGAGGCGGGTGAAGAACCAGTCATCTGAAACATAACTGTAGGCCCCATCAAGGAGGAGGCCGTAGGTGAGGGTCGTCTTACCTTTACCAGGCGGCCCTATGATCGCAACTCCCTCCCCTTCACGGTCGAGGGCTGAGCCATGGACCGAGTAGCGGCGGTGCTCTGAATGGTACTCCTCAAAGAAGTCGGCAACCGCTGCAAGGGCTATGCTCTTAACCCAGCCATAGTAGTCACAGTTTCTGATTATGACTGTCTTTGAATTTGCCTCGTAGAGAACCTCCAGGTCACCACCATCTGACACAGCGAATACCTTTGCATGGGGCCTCACATCTTCGCTCATGAATCTGAAGTTGTCCTCCCACTCCTCCTTGAATGACACGTCATCTGTGAGGAGCTTGACGCAGGCCCCATGGAGGCTGGCCTTCCTCTCAAAGAGTCTGAGTCTGGAGAGTTCAGCCAGGAGTTCATCCTTCTCCCTGGGGGTTATGAGCCTCACTCTGTACATAAATATACCATCTGTGAATGTGATGAGTTTATGATAGGCCATTCAGGCCCATCCCCTCTGCTGTGGCTCATTTCTCGATTATGGTCTCTGTTATGGCCATACCGAAGTGCCTTGCAGAGTCCTCGAAGTAGACAAGGACCTTATCACCCTCACTGAGCTCACTGACAGATACAGGTTCTCCCCTATCATTCACCAGCCTTATTGTCTCTGCGTTCTGCAGGAGCGTCCTGACCCTCACGCCCTCGTACTCTGCCTCAACAAGCATCAGGGGCCTCTTCTCGATTTTAACCCTTCCGACAACCGCGGTCCTTGACCTCCCATTCCGGTCAACGATGAGGACCTCATCACCGGTTTCAAGTTCAGAGAGGTACTTTGTCCTGCCACCGGGTATCATGACGTAGGCCTGGACAGGTCCGGCGTTCACGCGGAAGGGCCTTGAGGCCACATACTCGCTTTCAAGGGACTCGCTGTGCACCAGGAAGAGACCCTGTGAGTAGCTGCCCACCAGCATACCCTCACCGACGTCCATCATTGAGCAGGTGTCCACGCAGACCCTGTCACCGGAGCCCAGGGGCTCAACCCTGGTGACCGTGGCGGGTTTGAGTTCATAGGTTTCACTTTCGATCTCCTCAAGGAGCTCTGCTATGGCCTTTATCTGTGAGATGTCCGCGGGTTCTATGAGTACGCCGTCGGTTCCGTGTTCAAGGGTCTCAAGGGCTACCCTCGCCTCATCGGCATCTGCCGCCGCCGCGACCAGTTTAACGTCCTCCTCCTGGAGATCCGCTATTATGTTCTCAAGGGGGATGATCTTCCAGTCCTCCCCAACGAGTATGAGGTAGTCCACGATGCGGCCCAGTTTTCTTGCAAGTTCCTCGTGGGCCTTGCTCCTTATCTCAACGTAGGCCGCAACCTCCTTACCCCCGGATTTAAGCTCAGCTGCCATTTCAAGGTCCCTTGAGTAATCAAGGGTCTCGGGGAGTTCCAGGGTTCCGTCGCCCTCACCGTCCCTTCCAATGAGTACTATGTCTGCCTCTTCCTCAGGGGATATCAGGGTGAGGTTTCCAAGTTTCTTTATCCTCTCGGCATCAGAGGTGTCCACGATGTGGTCTATCCCTGATTCGAGGGCTGCTGTTATGAAGGCCTTCTTCTCATCCCAGTAGGTGTCTGGGGCCATCAGCCATGCGAATTTCATCTCAGTCGCCACCCCTGAGTATCCTGACGGCATCCTCAACTTCAAGGCCGTCATGAACGATACCTGCAATGGCCCGGGTCATATCTGCAGGTGAATCGGCCTGGAAGATGTTCCTTCCAATGGCTACACCGGCACCACCTGCATCAACGGAGTCCCTGACCATCTGGAGTAGTTCCTCCTCTGTTTCAATCTTTGGGCCCCCTGCTATCACCACAGGGACAGGGCAGCCCTTCACAACCTCCCTGAAGGTGTCAGGGTCACCTGTGTAGTTGGTCTTTATTATATCTGCACCCAGCTCTGCACCTGCACGCGCTGCAAGTTTAACAACCTCAGGGTCGTGCTCGTCCTTTATCCTGTCACCCCTGGGGTACATCATGGCTATGAGTGGCATTCCCCAGTCATCACAGATTTCAGCCACGGTACCGAGCTTTATGAGCATCTCCGGCTCCCTCTCGGATCCCACGTTCACGTGGACTGATACGGCATCGGCGCCCAGCTTGAGGGCCTTCTCAACCGAGGTGACAAGCACCTTATGGTTGGGGTCAGGGCCGAGGCCCGTGCTTGCGGATAGGTGTATTATGAGGCCGATATCCCTCCCGTACCCCCTGTGTCCGCTCCTCACCATCCCCTTGTGCATGAGGACGGCGTTGGCTCCGCCGCTTGCCACCTCATCGATGGTCCCTGCCATATCTATTATCCCCTTAACGGGTCCAATTGAGACACCATGGTCAAGGGGTACTATGACAGTCCTGTCGGTCTTCCTGTTTATTATCCTCTCAATTCTAATCCTTTTGCCTATCATGGGCACCCTCCTTGTAGATTTTACTGGACCAGAGTTTAAATTCCCTGAGCCGTGGTGGGATTCCAGCGTCCCCACTTGACTCAAGCCATCCATACCCTGAGGTGAATGACTCTTCGGTGATGGATGAGCATACAAAGTCCAGGAGACCCCGGTTCCTTATGATTGAGGCCCCTGGTTTGAGTGTGGATGACCATATGAAGTACACCTTGAAGGTTGTATCTGGATGATAACCCCCTCCAAGGTCAACGCTGAGCACATCACAGGATTCAATCATACTGCAGACCTCTTCAAGGGTTTCATGGAGGCGAACATCCCCTGATATGAATTCAACATTATCCCTCTCCCTGCTCAGGGCCTCCATAACATCAACCGCCTCTGGGCTGTTATCAACCGCCACCACCCTGCCACCCGGCACAAGGTCAGATATTATGCGTGTTGAATTCCCTATGTGACACCCCAGTTCAACAACGGTGTCCCCGGGCCTCAGGACATCCCTGAGGACGTCCCGGTAGATGTTTATATCATACACCAGTCTTATCATGGCCTCACCTGTCTGTCCCCCTCACACCATTCATCCGGGGATCCCTGATGCAGAGATGGGAACAGTGATTAATATAATCTTTTAATTTAAAGTATTTTCCCCCAAATCCACAGATATGTTCATTATCACCCATAGAACCCCCCCAGATGGTCTTCTGCCCTTTAACTCCAGCATCACAGAAACCTTGCACCTGAAAAGTCAATTCCATACACGTCATCGCCCCCGGCATCAGGGTCCGCTGACAGTGCAAATACCGTGTTACCCAGCATTGCCATGGATGCCCCCAGTGTCCCCTCAGAGAGGGCCTCCATGGGTTCTCTGAGTTCCTGGGTTATGAGTGAGGTTCCTGTGGCAAACTCACGGGAGAGTTCCATGAACATCCTGGGTGTCGGCTCCCTGAGGAGCCTCCGGATCATCCCGGCACCCATCCGGTTTATCGCACCAACCTTTGCTTCGTCACCGATGACCGATGCCGTGTCAAGCTCCCCCAGGGTCTCTGTTAAGACATACAGGCCCCTGTCAGTGATCTGGTCTGTCCTGCCGTATCCAGGCGGGCCCTCCCTGGTTCTTATGACTATCCCGCCGGTCATCTCGGCTATCAGGTCACCCAGTCCTGTTCCAAGTTCCACCTCTGCCCTGTGGGCCACTGAACCTGCAGTGTTGACCGTGACAGGGAGTTCAAGTTCCCTTACAGCTGCAAGGACGCTCCCCAGGGCGCAGGCAGCTGATACCCCAAAACCACACCCTATGGGGACATCAACCCTGTGGTGTATGCTCACACCCTCCCTGAATCCTGTTATTTCCCTGAGGATTTCAATGGAACGCAGGCTAACTGATTCCCCGTGTTCTCTCTTCCCGTTGACCCTAACAACCGTTTTATCTTCGGAACTCCTGACCTTTATTGAGGTTTCAACTCCCCGGTCAAGGACGACCCCTGCACCCCTGGAACCGGTTCTCAGGGGATCAGCGGCCCTTACAACCTCAAAGAATCCGGTTATATGTGCTGGAACAAAGACTGAGGGCTTCATTTAAATACTTCCCTGGACATACTCTAACTGTTCACTGGTATATTGTAACATGAATATAATGATTTTTAAGGAGGACCTGAAATCAGAAACAGGATTGATCTTCACACCCACAGTCTCCTGAGTGACGGTGAGCTCCTGCCATCTGAACTTGCAAGGAGGGCATGTGTCCTGGGACATGAGGCCATAGCCATCACAGACCACATAGATGCCTCGAATATAAACACCATAACATCCCTCATAGACGCGGTTGAGGATATCGGAGATAACTGGGACATCAGGGTCATACCGGGGGCTGAGATAACACATGCACCTGTTGAGATAATTGAAAAACTTGCTGTGAGGGCACGGCGTCTTGGGGCTGAGATCATAGTTGTGCACGGGGAAACAATCGTTGAACCTGTGATTCCCGGCACCAATCATGCGGCTGTTAGCTGCCCGGAGGTTGATATACTGGCCCACCCTGGCCTCATAACGGTGGATGATGCTGAACTTGCCCGTGAGAATGGTGTTACACTTGAGATAAGCGCAAGGAAGGGGCACTGCCTGGGTAACGGGCATGTTGCGAGTGTTGCCCGTGAGGTGGGGGTTCCGGTTGTCATTGACACCGACACCCATGCACCGGGTGACCTCCTTGACTATGACATGGCACGCCGGGTGGGTCTTGGAGCTGGACTTGATGAATCAGAGGTTGAAGAAGCCCTTGTTAAGAACCCTAAAAAACTTCTTAAGGGTAATGGCATTATATGAGCCATTTGATTAATAGATTGGTTTTCCTGAAATTTCCATTTATTTTTTCAGGATAAAACTGTGAATGATTGGTAAATCGATAGGGGATCTAGAAAAAAGAATTTAATAGGTGAATTTTTAATGTGTCTTCACCTTCGGCCCGTTCTGAACTCGGGTCAACCTCTGGAGTTATATATCTGCACCCATATAACTGAACACAGTGATCCGACTTTTAATAATTTGATGGCAGTAAATAACAAAAAGTTTATATCTCCTCAGAATAAAATAACTCATTGTAACTAATACCATGATGGAGGAAAAAGCCAAAATGAGAAAACTCAGCACATGGAAACTGAAGCTAAGGATGTTCCTGGCAACAGCACTTTTATTTGGTATAATCTACACCATACTCATAGCAATAGGGGCCCTCATGGGATTCGGCGGTCCACTGTTCTATGCCCTGCTTGGTTTTGGCATAGTGTTCCTTCAGTACCTCCTCTCCCCCAAGATAGTGGAACTCACAATGAACGTCCATTACGTCAGTGAGGCCGAGGCCCCCAGGCTTCACGCCATGGTGGATGAACTTGCAAGGAATGCTGGAATACCCAAACCCAGGGTTGGAATTGCAGAGATTGCAGTGCCCAACGCCTTTGCCTTTGGGAGAACAAAATCAGACGGTAGGGTATGTGTAACAAGGGGCATACTGAACCTCCTTGATGAGGAGGAACTCCGGGCCGTCCTTGGGCACGAGATATCCCACATAAGGCACAGTGACATGATAGTCATGACCCTTGTGAGCGCGGTTCCACTTATCTGCTATTACATATTCTGGAGCACCATATACAGCAGGGACGACGATGCAACCCTGGTTGGAATCGCGGCACTCATAGCGTACTTCCTTGGCCAGCTGATAGTCCTCTTCATATCAAGGACAAGGGAGTACTATGCGGACCAGGGCAGTGTGGAGATCGGTGGCCAGCCACACAAACTTGCAAGTGCACTCTACAAACTGGTTTATGGCTCCGCTGCATTTGACAGGGATGATCTGAAGCAGGTTGAGGGTGTTAAGGCATTCTTCCTCAACGATGTATCCGACGCCAGAAATGAGATAAACGATCTCAGTCAGCTTGACATTGACATGGACGGCACCATAAGCATGGCCGAGCTTCAAAGGGTGAAGTACAGTGGAGTAAAGGTTGGTATGGGTGCAAGGATACTTGAACTTCTCTCAACACACCCAAACATGCTCAGAAGGATTGAGAGGCTCTCTGAGTTCACCTGATTAATTTTTTATCTCAGGAATTCAACTTTTTTGCAATATGATCTGATTCTTTCATGGGGACTGTATTCGTTTCTGGAACATATTGCTAGCGGATTGGCAGAGAAATCATGAATACAGCTGTGAGTTCACCAACGATGCAGACATTTAAGAACGCTTTCACTGATACTCATGGCAGGTTTCTTAATCAGCATCATCGTTCCAGGCAGTAGAAAACGTAGAGAAGGTTAGGGAGTGGGTGTGCGGGTTTTCATTACTTCTTCACAACACCCACAATGGCCGACCTTGGGACCCATGTGTTGAGGGGCGTCCTGACAATCACCGATGTTGGTGTGTAGATGCGCTCAACCTTCTTGTTGTCACTCATGAGGTACACCCTGGTGGGCTCTATCTTACCCACCCTCTTCACTATAAGGCCATACTCTGGGTGCTTGGCTATAACTATATCCCCCACCTTGTAGTCGTCTGTCTTGAGCACTATGAGTTCCTGCCCATCCCTTAGTGTCGGGTACATTGAGTCACCGCTCACAACGGCTGGCATGGGGAGCTGATCAACACCGAACTGTGACTCAATGGTCACATCAACCTTACTGTAGCCGTAACTCCTTGCTATATCTGTAACATTGGCCTTTATTGTCTCAACGGTGCTGTCAGGGTCGTTAATGACGTCCGCCATGTATTCACCGATCTTCTGCTCCATCTCAGGTGGAGCTTTCTGGAGGAATATGGTGTCTGCCTCAACCGTGATGTTAACCCCGTCAGTCTTTATTGTGATGTCAACCGAATGGGCGTTCTCAGTATAGTAAAATGCACCTGCAAAAGCGATGACAAGCACTGCAAGGATAATCAGAACCTTCTTCATCTTCAATCCTCCGGCATGAGTTCATCAATCATTGTCCTGGTGATACGGACGTCCATCTGTCCTGGTGCTGTTGAACGGTCCGCTGATGCAAAGGTTATTGGAGCACCGAAGAGGGCGGCTGCGACCCTCGTGTATTTCCCGGCTTCCCCCATGGATATTGCTATTGTATTATCCTCCACCGAGAGCAGCTGAAGAACCACGAGGGTGTCCGCCAGGTTCCGGGGCATAACAGCCACCTTTGCAATGTCCCCGAATTCCTTCTCCATCCGGACTATCCTCAGGAGGGCCTCAAGTGATGGTGTCCCTGTGAAGTTATGGTAGGATATGATGCTCCCAGCGGCAACTGCCGTGACCCTCTCGATGTACTCAGGGTCGGTGCTGAGTTCAACATCAACATAGCGGGCAACCTCGGCAGCGGAGCTCAGGAGTTCTATCCTCTCAGATTCGGTGCCACTGAAGTCACCTCCCTCCTCCGGGGACCTGTTTGTTGCTATTACAGGAAAGTCAATATCCTCTATGACACCTTTCACCTCAGCCCCCGATGCCCCTTTGAGGGCATCTATTCTGAGCTCCAGGATATCGGCTCCTGCTTCTATGGCCCTTTCTGCGGATTCGATAACAGCTTCATATGTCCTCTCAAAGATGGGGACACAGATCATGGTTTCCATTTAATTATTTCTCCTTAGGTTTGTGGAGTTTCGAGAACCAATAATTTACACTAACCTCTATATGTTATTTCTGGTAATTAAATTTTGCATGGTTGGGGTGCTTGTTATTCCAATCATACGAGACAGCACTCAGGAACCTCCACACTCCACAGGGTTCTGCTGTAACCTGTTTGTTCCTGCACTTTGAATGGGGTGAAGGTGAAGGGTGCCGTGTTCTGCTGTAACCTATTTATTCCCGCACCTCAAATTAGGTATAAGGTGATTGATTTGAGGATAACTTCCATAGGTGCAGATATATCAGATAATGATACGAGCTGCAGCAGGGAACTTATAAATGCACTGGAGGCCTCGATACCGGGCCTACTTGACGCGGGTGCAGAGAGCGCAGCACTCACAAACATAACAGGCGACGATGTGGTTATAAGTGCATTTGTAGAGGATGAGATGCTGGAGGACGTGAACAGGGCAATAGTTGAGATACTCAGGGACTCATCAGAGAGCCTCGGCGACCTTGAGGGGATATCAGATGAACCTGACGGTGCAGGTGAGGGCATATCATATGCAGAGGCACTTGTGAGGCAGGATCGTTACCCTGATGCGGTTATACTGGCATTTGACACCTATGGTGGTGAGGACTTCGTGGCTGATGTTGCGAACTCAGCCATACAGGCTGCTGGGGGAATGGATGGAGTTACAGATGTGAGCCAGGAGATCAGGCCAGGGGTCCGCAGGATTCCAGGAGTGGGTTATGTTTCAGATAAGACCGATGACCCTGTTGTTGTGGCGACCATAGAGGATATGGAGAGCGTCGGGGTCGTGGCAGGGGCAATGCTGGGGGCAGCCCTTGGACACAAAAACGTGTACCTTGTAAGGAGGGGCTCACCCTCACATGTGATACCTGGAAGTGTAATAGTCTCTGCAACAGCATTCCTCAACGGCAACCTCATCGACCTTTCGGTGCCATTTGAGGAGAGAACAAGAATACTTATGGTCTGAACCTCTGCCTGGCAGGGATTCCGATGGTCCGCTTGGCGTATTATGGGATCCACCGGGGGGTTAGCTGATTCATTATCACCAAGTATTTTAGATTTCACCAACATAGTATTGAGGGGATTTATCATGATACTGCTTGATGAGGATACCAGATGCCTGGTTCAGGGCATAACAGGTAAACAGGGATCATTCCATACAGAACAGATGCTTGAATACGGAACAAGTATAGTGGCCGGTGTCACACCCGGTAAGGGTGGGCAGGAGTTCCTTGGCCTCGGCGTGTACAACTCGGTTGAGGAGGTCAGGGAGGAGATGGATGTCAATGCATCCATAATCTTCGTACCTGCACCCTTTGCCAAGGACGCGGCCTTTGAGTCCATAAGGCACCTTGACCTTGTGGTTATAATAACAGAGCACATACCGGTCCACGACTCAATGCAGATAATGGAATACGCTGAAAGGATGGGTAAGACAGTCATAGGGCCCAACACTCCTGGCATAATAACTCCCGGTGTTGGTAAACTGGGTATAATGCCCACAAACATCTTCACCGAGGGCAACATAGGGATAGTCTCAAGGAGCGGGACACTCACCTATGAATTCGCTGCCCAGCTCACAGAAGCGGGCTTCGGCCAGAGCACCTGTGTCGGGATAGGAGGCGACCCTGTAACGGGCCTTGGATTTGTGGATGTCCTTGAGAGGTTTGAGGAGGACCCCCAGACAGACGCAGTTGTCCTAATAGGTGAAATAGGTGGAGACGCAGAGGAGAGGGCCGCAGAGTACATAGGTGACCACATGTCAAAGCCGGTCTTTGCCTTCATCTCAGGCTCAACTGCACCTCCAGGTAAGAGGATGGGCCATGCAGGGGCCATCATAGAGGGAGGTGCAGGAACAGCGCAGAGTAAAAGGGAGGCCCTTGAATCCGCAGGCGCTGTGGTTGTTGACAGGCCATCCGCCATAGTCAGGGAACTCAGGCGCATGGAGGGGGCTCTCTGATGTCACTCATGGATGACCTCCTTGAGGGTAAGATAAAACTCTATGAAATTGAAAGGCACGTACCTGTTGATGAGGCTGTCAGGATAAGAAGGGAGTTCATTGAGAGGGTCTCAGGGGCCAGGCTTGAGCATGTATCCCACTATACAATTGACATGGATAGGGCGTCAAGGAGGAACATTGAAAACCCCATAGGCGCCGTTCAGATCCCCCTGGGGGTCGCCGGCCCACTGAGGGTTAGGGGTGAATATGCAGACGGCGAGTACTATGTACCCCTTGCAACCTCAGAGGGTGCACTGGTGGCCTCCGTGAACAGGGGTTGCTCGGTGATCACAGGGGCGGGGGGTGCATCTGTAAGGATAACAGGTGACTCTATGACAAGGGCCCCCGTTATAAGGACTGGTTCTGCTGCTGAGGCTTTAAATCTCAGGGAATGGATCCAGGAGAACATTGATGCCATCAGGGAGGAGGCTGAGTCAACAACGAGGCACGGAAAACTCATAAAGATAGACCCGATTATCGTGGCGGGGCCCTACGTTTACCCCAGGTTCGTCTACACAACAGGGGATAGCATGGGGATGAACATGGTCACCATAGCCACAGAGAAGGCCCTTGAACTCCTCACAGAGGAGACAGGTGCCCATGTGATTGCCCTGAGTGGAAACCTCTGCACCGATAAGAAACCCGCATCCATAAACCTGGTTGAGGGCCGGGGTAAGAGCATCAGTGCAGAGGTAACTGTACCGGGGGAGATGGTTGAGAGGGTCCTCAAGACAACACCAGAGGCTGTTGTTGAGGTTAACACCGCAAAGAACCTCCTGGGATCAGCCCTCGCTGGAAGCATGGGATTCAATGCCCACTACGCCAACATAATAGGCGCCATATTCCTTGCAACGGGACAGGATGAGGCCCACATTGTTGAGGGTAGCCTTGGGGTTACCGTTGCAGAGGAGAAAAACGGCGACCTTTACTTCTCAGTTAACCTCCCTGATGTGCCCCTTGCAACTGTTGGGGGTGGCACGGGACTTGAGACGGCATCCGAGTGCCTTGATATCATGGGTGTCCGGGGTTCAGGGGGTGTCCATGAGTTTGCAGAGATCGTGGGGGGTGCTGTCCTTGCAGGTGAACTATCCCTCATGGGCGCCCTCGCAGCCGGCCACCTTGCACGTGCACACAGTGAACTGGGGAGGGGTTAGCCCTTATTGACTGAAATGATGGATGATCAGAGATGGATATACGTGAATTTCTTCATGAGTACATCAACATGAGCCGCTATGTGGCTCTCGGGACACTTGACGGTATACTGGCTGTGATGGGTGTTACACTAACCGCCAGTGGAGTTGCAGGTGCCGGCGGCCTCAGTGTGGATAACCACCTCATAGCCCTGACAGGACTCAGCGGGGGCGTGGCCCTTGCAATGTCCAATGCCTTCGGTTCATTCATAGGTGAGAGGGCTGAAGAAACAAGGACAATGCGTGAGCTTGAGAGGAAGATGATGATGGATGAGGGTAAACTGGATGATACCATCATCCACCAGCAGGCAAGGCGACGCGTGTACATGAGCATGTTCACACATGGATTCTCAAGTTTCCTTGGCTCCTTTGTACCTGTACTCCCATTTCTTGTGATATCTGAGAGGATGACAGCAACCATTGTGACCGTTGTACTGTGCCTCGCAGCCCTCCTGGTCCTTGGCGTTTACCTCGGGAGGGTTTCAAGGGAGAACATCTACAGGACCAGCCTTGAGGTTGTTGTGATAGGGATCCTGATAGGCCTTGTCAGCATCTTCCTCGGGGGATCCCACTGAAAAAAGATTTTTTTGTGGTTAAAAAAGGTTATTAAAAAATTTTTATTTTTCCCATTCTTTCCCGGAAAAATTAACTGTTGGGTCAGAACTCAGCGATTTATAAACTGTAGACGAGGACGTGATATATGATTTCATCGAGCACCTGAGGTCAGAACTCAGCGATTTATAAACCGTAGACTCTTTCAACGGTCTCCTGGTGTATTCTGTAGGCGTCCTCCTCACTGAATATCCCCTTATTCAGGAATTCAATTGTCCTCCTCGGGACGGTCTTGGGTCCGAGGACCGCGCCTGGTCTGCTGCTATCATCAAGGTAGTCGGTCTCCATGAGGAAGCCTGACCCCTTCCTGATGCCCTCCCTTATGACATCTCCGGATGCAATGAGGGATGGTGTGAGTCCATGGTTCTCATCCCTTCCTGTCAGGGGGCCGGAGAAGTGCTTTATAACCATGTGCTTCTTTATACCAGCCTCAGAGGCCATCCCTGCGAATTCCCTGAACTCTTCAGGTCCAGAGGTCTCGGTGTGAAGCTGCACAGGACATGAGGCCTCGGCTGCAAGTTCCATGGCATACACCATCAGCCTGTTGTGGATGGTCATCTCCTCAGGGGGGACAGGGTAGTGGGGTCTTCCAACCTCACCTATTGCAACGGCCCTCCCCTCAAGGACCAGTGACTGGGCATACTCAAGGCCCTCCCTTATCATCTCCTCGGCCCTCTCAGGGTCGCGGCCGGCCTCAAGGAGCCTTGATAACTCCGCCGGGTGGAGTCCCACCACAGCATATGCTTCAACCTCTGTCTCCTGGTTGATGATGTCAGCGTACTTAAGCACCGTATCCATGGTTTTACGGTAGTCTGTCCCGGCGTTTATGGTCCAGGATGGCTTGTTGGGGATTATCATCCTCCTGCCACCGGACCTCTGAAATTTAAGGGCCACGGCTTTCGGCCCCTCACCGTTGATGGGGTCAACGTGTATGTGGTTATCGGTGATGGGTATGTCCAATCTATCACTGCTCCAGTGTTTTCTCGGGTACCTGGTTCATACAGCCTCTTGGTCTTCTCATCTCACCTTCAAGCCCCATCTTCTCCAGGACGGCCCTGAAGTCCACCTTTGTCTTGAAGCACCCGTCCCTGAGGAGGGGGACACCCTGTGGTGTGAACCTTGAGAGCTTCATCATGGCCAGGTTGAGGTCCTGGTAGCAGGCCACCCCGAGGACCGCCTTGAACCTCCGCTCCTCCATTATCTTCTTTATGAAGGTTGACCCCGGTATCACGAAGACCGTGTACCCTATGCTCTCGGCCCGCTCCTTGATCTTACCTATTATGCAGCGGTTGCATCCAGTGCAGACAAGCCCTGTCCTGTCGAGCCTTGCCTCACATTTTGGATTTCTGAGGCAGTGGGGCAGTACGAGTGCCTTCTCATGGGGGTCTATTGACCGGAACCTTTTCTCGTTGATCTTGTTCCTCACCTCAACCCCTATCTGATCCACTATACGGCTGTTGAGTCCCAGTGTCTCTGAGAACTTCTTGAATGGACCGTAGAACATGTCCACTGTGATAAGGAGGAGTCTGGGGAATATCAACCGGTCCTCATTGAGAAGAAGCCTCCCGAGGAAGAGGCTTGAGGCAAGCATCACAATGATACCCAGACCCGCTATGAATACCAGCTGCCCGAATATCTGATAGAATTCGTTGATCATAATCATTCACGTTCATGGTTTATGTGGGTGTACTTAAAAATAGTTTCCCTGATAGAATTCGTTGATCATAATCATTCACGTTCATGGTTTATGTGGGTGTACTTAAAAATAGTTTCCCCGCCTCACCATTCAAGTTTTGTCACCCACGCCCTGATACCGGGTGGCATGTTTGAGAGTTTAACCAGGCCATTCTCTGATACTATCTCCATCCCTGATAGTTCGCTGACCGAGCAGAGGAGATGGTGGTCCGGGTGAGTGCCGGGGGTTATCTCGCAGCTCAGTCTTATTGTATCTGAGGCAGAGACCACCATCTTCAGCCTCCGGGACCCTGGATGGTCCTCAGGGAGAACAACTAGGGGGTTCTCGATCTCAAGGAGGAGGTAGGCGAGGGCCATCATGCCCCTCCTTGCCTTTTCCCCTGAGCTGAATGCGGATATGACTATGAGGTCATCTGGTTCAAGGAACAGGGCGACCTCATCATCAGGGGTGTTCATGAAGATGGTTCTCCTCCTGCCGGAGGGTATTATGCCAAGTGTACCTGAATCCGACTCCACAAAGAGTATCCTGTCATCCTTTAAATCGAATTCCAGACCACTCACCCTCTAGCCTTCACATTCAACGTTATCTGACTGGCATGATGGGCAGATTATCCGCCTTCCAACACCCTTGAACTCGTTTCCACAGTCAAGGCACTTACATTTACGGGTCTTCATCTTCTTGATGTCAATATCAGCCATTGGACCTCCAACAGTGCACATATCTATCACCAGCTTAATCTATCTTTGGCATCCCTTATCTACTTTATCCAGAGGGACTCCTACACCGGACCCCTATTTTAATACCATCATCCACCATATCCAGATTGATTCCTACACCGGAACCCCATTTTAATACCATTCCACGTAAAAACTTATTATTGAGAATAAAGATAGAATTATATGGTTATAAAAACCAGGTGAGTTAATGAAGAACCTTATTTTTCCATTCACAGCTATAGTTGGACAGGAGAGGGTGAAAAAGGCCCTTATACTCAATGCAATAAATCCCAGGATAGGCGGTGTCCTCATAAAGGGTGATAAGGGGACAGGTAAAACAACCGCCGTGAGGGCCCTGGCAGACCTTCTTCCATCACTGCGGACAGTTAAGGGCTGCCCCTTCAACTGCGACCCTGATGAACCTGAAGAGGCATGTGAGGTGTGCCGTTCAGGTGACCTCGAGGTGGAGTACCGGAAGATGCGGGTGGTTGAACTCCCCCTGGGTGCAACAGAGGACCGCGTGGTTGGATCCCTTGACATAGGGAAGGCTCTCACAGAGGGTATAAAGGCCCTTGAGCCGGGTATACTTGCAGAGGCCAACAGAAACATACTCTACGTTGACGAGATAAACCTACTGGACGACCACCTGGTGGATGTCCTGCTTGATGCTGCGGCCTACGGTGTGAACACAGTTGAGAGGGAGGGAATATCCCTTCAGCACCCATCAAGGTTCATCCTGGTTGGGACCATGAACCCCGCTGAGGGCGAACTCCGGCCCCAGCTCTCAGACAGGATAGGTATACACATAAATGTTGGCACGGTCACAGACATCAGGCAGAGGATCCTCATAATGAAGCGGAGGGATGAATTCGAGGATGACCCTGAGGGATTCGTTGAGAGGTTCGCTGAGAGTCAGCGGGAACTCAGGGAGAGGATAATGGAGGCCAGGAAGCTCCTTCCAGCGGTCACCATTGACGACGACCTCCTTGAGCTGATAGCAAGGGTCTGTGTCGATGCAGGTGTCGATGGGCACCGGTCCGATATTGCAATCGTCAGGACATCAAAGGCCATAGCGGCCTTCAACGGCAGGAGGAGGGTCCGTGAGGAGGACGTCGAGGATGCAATAATACTGGTTCTGGGGGAGAGAATACCTGGAAGGACCTATAACCGTGAAAACACCAGAAGGGAGATGCAGAGGGCCCGTGAGGAGATGGAGCGTGAAAGGGAGTCAGAGGAGCCTGAATCAGAAAGTGGTGACTCAGGAAGTGGTCCGGGTGAGGGTGAAGATGATGAAACCCCTGCAGAGGGACCACCCGGGGAAGGTAGCAGTGGAGATTCAGGGGCTTCACCGGCGGCATCATCCCTGGGGGCCCTTGCCGCTGATGTGGAGGGCAGGGAACCTGAAACCCAGGACATGGACGTTGATATAAAGAAGCTCCTCAGGATCAGGGGTAAGAAGAAGGAGCGCCTCTACGGCTCAAGGGTTGAGTCAAAGACCACCAAGGGCAGGTACGTGAAGAGCAGGTTCCCCAGGGGCTCAGGTGACGTTGCTGTTGACGCCACACTCAGGGCCGCCGCCTCAAGGGGGGAGCTTAAGATAGAACCCGGCGATATAAGGGAGAAGATACGCAAGCACGGTGCAAGGGCATCAATCGTCCTGGTGGTGGATATAAGCGGGTCCATGTTCTCTGAGAAGAAGGCCGCCAGGGTCAAGGGTCTCATAGAGAGGTTCATAGAGGACGCCCAGAGGCATAAGGACAGGATAAGTGTTGTGGGTTTCCGCGGAAGGGACGCCAAGGTTATAATACCCTCAACAGCTAGGGCATCATCATTCAGGGATACGGTTGACAGCATAAGGGTTGGTGGGACAACACCAATGGCACAGGGCATAAAGAGGGGCCTTGAGATACTCAGGGAGGAGAAGAGACACAGCGAGTACGTCCCCTTCATGGTTATCCTCAGCGACGGCATGCCAAACGTGGGGGTTGAGAGGAACCCCAAGAGGGAGGCGGTTGAGGCCGCAGCCAGGCTCAGGGAGGAGGATATACCCTCCGTTATCATAAACTTTGAGCAGGGCTCAAGGGGTGGAAGGGACCTCAACATGGAGATAGCCCTGGCCTCAGGTGGCAGTTACTATGACCTCCATGACCTTGAGGACCCATCCATAGCTGTTCCAGGGATAATGAAGCGTGAGAGGGAGATGTTCTAGCAGAGGTTACTTTGGTATCCCCATTCATCCAAATTATTTATACGTGTGTTGCCAATATCACCCTGATGAGAATCGTGGTATACCATGCAGAGGAGTGTGACAGGAAGAAGTGCACCAGCCTTAAACTGGGCAGGAAGGGAAAATTTAAAATAGTAAATAGTCTCAACCAGATACCCAGAGGTGCACTTGTCCTCAACCCTTTTTCTGAGAAGGCAGTCTCACCCGAGGACCGTGACATGGTCATGAGGAGGGGCATCGCTGCCCTGGACTGCTCATGGAAAAAGGTAAGAAAGTCATCGGTCATATTCCAGACCGCAGGGAACCACAGGTCGCTGCCATTCCTGGTGGCCGCAAACCCCACCAACTACGGAAAACCCTGCATACTATCAACTGCAGAGGCCGTGGCGGCAACCCTTTATATAGTTGGACTGAAAGATATAGCGTCTGACATCATGTCCTACTTCAAGTGGGGTCCACACTTCCTGGACCTCAACCGTGAACTTCTTGAAGCTTACTCCCGGGCTAGGGATAGCCGTGAGGTTGTTGAGATTCAGAACAAATACATAGGAGGCTAATTATGGCAAGATTTGAGGAAGCAGAAAACAGACTATTCAATATCAAGATCTGCCTTAAATGTAACGCCAGGAACCCACCAACTGCAAAGACATGCAGGAAGTGCGGTTACAAGGGATTAAGGTACAAGGCAAAGGAACCAAGGGGTTAAACAGCCCCACTCCCCCATTTATTACTTTTCTGAGTGTTCAAAATGAAGGTTGAAGATTATTTCCATGATATTCTTGGGGAGAGGAAGATACACCTTACCCTCATAGACCCTGAGGAGCAGATCCCTGAGGAGGCCGTTGAAATCGCAGAGGCCGCCATAAGGGGTGGTACCGATGGTATAATGCTCGGGGGGTCAACCACTGATTCCAGTGAACTCGATGCCACCGCAGGGGCTCTGAGGGAGAACATAGATGTCCCGATAATACTTTTTCCCGGGAACACCACAGGTGTCAGCCGTCACGCGGATGCCATATTCTTCATGAGTCTCCTCAACTCAAACAACCCCTACTGGATCATAGGTGCCCAGGCCCTGGGCGCGCCAGCCGTTAAGAAGATGGGGATAGAGGCCCTCCCAATGGGTTACCTTGTGGTTGAACCAGGGGGTACGGTGGGCTGGGTTGGAGACACCAAACCAGTTCCCAGGAACAAACCGGACATTGCGGCAGCATATGCCATGGCCGCAGAGTTCCTTGGTATGAGGCTCTTCTACCTTGAGGCGGGTTCAGGTGCCCCACAGCATGTGCCTGAGGAGATGATATCCCTTGTTAAGAGGTGCACAGACCAGATACTCATAGTGGGCGGCGGTATAAGGACCGGTGCGGATGCCGCAAGGGTTGCAGGCGCAGGTGCAGATATCATAGTCACGGGTACCGTGGTTGAGAACAGCTCAAATGTCGAGGATAAGATTCGGGAGATCGTTGAGGGTATGGGGTCCCTCTAGTAATATTTTATCTTTTAACTGATCCAGAGTAGCTGGCATCTAAAATTCGGTTTTTTGATGTTTTTGTCCCGCTAATTCAGGAATTCTAATATTTCCTCTTGGCCTTTTATTCAAATGAATTTCATAACCAGAGTATTCATTCTACTATTTATTCTACCATTTTTTCACTGATTCACTGGATCAGAAGCTCCACCATCCTTAGGGTTCAATATCGTCAGTCATGACTCCCTGGTTTCTTCAAACTAGATGAATCTCTCTTCACCACAACTCAGATTCTGCATGTTAGTTTGCATGTAAACCCTCTATTCACTCAACGAAAACATGGATGTATTGAGGGCCTCGCCATTTGCCTGAAAGCAAAAATGGTTAACTAATATGCACAATATATATGCCCTTATGAAGAACCATCTGGTGGCCCATATTCTGAACCGTGTTGCTGACTACATGGAACTCAGGGGCGATGAATTCAGGACAAAGGCCTACAGGAGGGCCGCGAGGACAGTGGAATTTCTTGGGGAGGACATAGAGGATGTGGCAGCCCAGGGGAGGCTCAGGGAACTCCCGGGTATAGGGGAGAACATCGCTGCAAAGATAGAGGAGATACTATCCACAGGTTCACTCTCACTCCTTGAAAGACTGGCAGGGGAATACCCTGTGGACCTTGACTCCCTCCTCTCGGTGGAGGGTGTGGGTCCAAAGACGGTTAAACTCCTCTACGAGGAGCTGGGGATAAAGACACTGGACGACCTGGAGGAACAGGCAAAGAGGCACCGTATAAGGAGGCTGAGGGGGATGGGTGAGAAGAGGGAGGCCATGATACTCCGTAACATTGAACTTGCAAGGTCAAGGATCTCCAGGAGACCCCTCGCCTACGTTGTCCCACTAGCATCCCGGATAAAATCCGAGCTCCTTGAACTTGAGGGTGTAAGGAGGGTTGAGGTGGCGGGCTCCATAAGAAGAGGCCGGGAGACCGTCGGGGACATCGACATACTTGTGACAGCCACCGACCCGCGGAGGGTCATGGACCACTTCACCTCCATGGACATTGTTGATGAGGTAGTGGTTAAGGGCCCCAGGAAGTCAACTGTACGCCTCAGGGAGGGCCTTGACTGTGACCTCAGGGTCTTCGACGACGAGGTCTTTGGCTCGGCACTTCTCTACTTCACAGGCTCATGGGAGTTCAACGTGGAGCTACGGAGGATAGCCATCTCCTCCTCAATGAAGCTCAGTGAGTACGGCCTCTTCAGGGGGGATGAGAGGGTCGCCGGGAGGACAGAGACAGAGGTCCTGGAGGCACTTGGACTGACCTACATTGAACCTGAACTCAGAGAGAACCGTGGTGAGGTTGCCGCCGCAGCAGAGGGGAAACTCCCGGACCTTGTAAATCTCTCAGATATCAGGGGGGACCTCCACATGCACAGCCTCTTCAGTGACGGCATCGATGCAATGGAGTACATGGCAGAGTACGCATCCATCCTCGGGCGGGAGTACATTGCCTTCACCGACCATGCAAGGTACATTGACGATGTGGATGCATACCTAAGGGCCGCCGAGCGTATAGAGGACGTGGAGGTCCTTGCAGGTGTTGAGGTCAACATACTCTATGATGGAAGCCTCGAGGTCCCTGATAAAATCCTGCAGGACTTTGACCTGGTTGTTGCAAGCATCCATGACCCTGGAAACATCACAGAAAGGCTACTCAGGGCTATGGAGCATGAGCCGGTAGATATAATAGGCCACCCCACCGGGCGAGTCCTGGGGTCACCTGACCCCCTGGTTGACATGGAGAGGGTGGTTGAACGCGCCTCTGAACTTGGAGTCGCCCTGGAGGTGAACTCCAACCCCCTCCGCCTGGACCTCAGGGACACCCATGTCCGGATGGCGGTTGATGCAGGCTGCAGGATCGCAATAAACAGTGACGCCCACTCACGGGGTGCACTTGAGAACATCAGGTGGGGTGTTATAACCGCAAGGCGCGGCTGGGCAGAGCAGGATGATGTGATAAACACCATGGGCATCAGGAAACTCAGAAGGTGGCTTGGGGACTGAAGGTGATTTTATGACGTCAATTCTGATAGTTGAGGACGAGGCACTCATAGCATCTGACCTCCAGATGAGACTGGAGGATATGGGCTACAGTGTCGTTGGGGTTGCGACCACAGGTAAGGAGGCCCTCAAGCTGATAGCAGAGAAGAGACCGGACCTCGTGCTCATGGACATAGTCCTGAGGGGCGAAATGGATGGTGTGGATGTGGCCCGGAGAGTGAAGGAACTCAGAGTCCCGGTGGTGTTCCTCACAGCCTACTCTGACCCCGAGACCATAGGGAGGGCCAGGAGGGCCGGGGCCTACGGTTACCTCCTCAAACCCTACGATGACCGGACACTCAAGGTGACGGTTGAAACAGCACTCAAAAGGTACCGGGCAGATATAAGGGACCTCCTGAAGGTCCCGAAGGATAGGAAGACAGGGGCAGTCCCAGGGGTCCTTGTGGTGGAGGATGAGGCGATCGTCGCAGCCGACCTTTCCCATAAACTGGAGGAGGCAGGGTTCAGGGTAGTGGGGGTTGAGGATACAGGTGAGGGCGCTGTATCAGCGGCCGCGGAACTCCAGCCCGACGTTGTCATCATGGACGTCTACCTCCGTGGTGAAATGGATGGTATAGAGGCCTCGGAGGTGATACAGGGTGAGCACGGAATCCCCGTGATATACCTGACAGCCTACTCAGATGACTCGACCCTATCCAGGATACTGGAGACAGAACCCTACGGTTACCTCCTCAAGCCCTTCAGCACCGAGCAGCTGAGGGCCGAGATCGAGGTGGTACTACAGACCATTAAGGAAACTGAGGATTACTCAAGGAGGATGCATGAGGTCATCGTCACCAAGGCAGAGGAGATGAAGATAGAGAAGACAGGAGTCTTCTTTGTATCCTCGGTGATACTCGGACTTGCAGCCTACGGCTTCATAACACGGAGCATGACCTGGCTCATGTACACGCTATTCATACCGGTGGTCTACAGTCTCCTGCATCTTTCATTCAGCTACAGGAAACCCGAAAGGCCTGTTTCAGATTCAATGCCCATGGTGAGCATTATAGTCCCCGCCAACAATGAGGAGAACACCATTGAGAGGTGCGTTGAGACCCTATCATCCCTGGACTACCATGTAAACGGCAGGAGGAACTATGAGATCATAGTGGTGAACGACGGGTCAACGGACCGTACCGGCGAGATCCTTGAGGACCTCGTGAAGAGGTACAGGCACCTGAAGGTTGTGACAAGGAGGGCCCCCTTCGCCTTCAACGGTAAGGGGTACGCCCTCAACGATGGTGTGACACTGGCCGAGGGAGACATCATAGCGGTCTTTGATGCCGACGCCAGGGTTGAACCGGACTTCCTCAGGAACATAGTCCCCTACCTTGATGGTGATGATGTGGCCGGCGCCCAGTCCAGGGTGAGGATGTACAATGCAGATGAGAACCTCCTCACCAGGATGCAGGACCTTGAGTTCGCCATATTCGGCAACGTTATCATGAGGTCAAGGATGAACATGGATGTCCCGGCCTTCCTTGGGGGTAACGGCCAGCTGGTCAAGAGGAGGGTCGTGGAGGAGATAGGGGGCTGGGATGGCTACGCGGTTACAGAGGACCTGAACCTCAGCGTCAAGCTGATGCTCAGGGGCTACCATGTCAGGTATTCCCCTGAGGCGGAGGTCTTCCAGGAGGCGGTGAGTGAGTGGCCGGCCTTCTTCAGGCAGAGGACCCGCTGGCTCACAGGTAACCTGGAGACCCTCTTCGTCTACCTTGCCCCCATGATCGATGCCCCCATAGCACTCCACAGGAAGCTTGACGCCATATTCTACCTCTTCTCCATGATCTTCATAGGGTTCGTCATGCTGGGTTACGTGGTATTCATCCTCAACCTCGCTGGTTTCGGATTCAGGATGGAGGCCCCGTTCATAATAGGCCTAATATCAACCGTGGCGTTCTTCCCACTCACAATGAGCGGTATAAGGATGGACGGCTACAGCATACCCCGTACCATACTGTTATCCATTGAGTACTGGGCCTACTGTTTATACCTCATACCCCTCTTTGTGGCCGCGACGGTTCACATGCTACGGAGGCGCGAGAGGCGCTGGGCCAAGACTGTCCACAGGGGGGAAGGTGAAGGTTCAGAGCAATAGTATCAGAGCATTGCAGAGTTTATTACAGGGAGGGGGACGGCGAATCCTTGAGCCACCATTTATATATTATTAATATTTGAATATGTATTATGAAGAGGGTCATGCTTGCAGTCGCCGAATTTCTGTTGGGGTGGGGTGCCCCGGAGAGGGCCCTCCACATTACCAGGAGGGTTACAGAGGCTGACCCTGAAAACCCGGCGGCATGGATGCTCCTGAGTAACATAAACCAGAATATGGGAAGATACAGGGATGCCCTGAAGGCCCTTGAGAGACTCACGAAAATAAGTCCCCATCCACTGGCCTGGCATAAGATGGGCTACATCCACAGTATCCTCGGGGAGGATGAGGAGAGAGACGCTTGTTACCGGAGGGCCCCTGAACTCTATGAATCATCCATCAATGAGAACCCCGGTAACGCCACCCTATGGTATGGAAGGGGCCTGATACTTCACCAGTGGGGCGAAGATGAAGGGGCACTGAAGTCATTTGAAAAGGCCACAGCCATTGATCCACTCCATGCCCAATCATGGGTCTACATGGGGTTCTCCCTGAATAAACATGGAAGATACCGGGAGGCACTGGAATGCTTTGATAGGGCCATCAAGCTGGATGCAGGGAATGCCCCGGTATGGATCGGCAAGTCAGAGGCTTTTGAGGCACTCGGGAACCAATGGGCCTCTGAGAAATGCCTTAAAATAGCACTTGATACAGCTAACGGTGTCCCCATCGAGGAGGACCCCCCGGAGTCCATCTACCCATACCCCTTCAGGGCACTCACAGTCATCTCATACGCCTTCACAGCACTCACCCTCGCCCAGTTCATACTGATAATTTTCAGAGCTGAGTTGGCGGGCACCTTGGTAATGGGAGCCCTTACGGCTACAGCCATATACATATTACTGAAGGAAAGGCCACGGAGTGAACTGCCAATGGTCCTGGGGGCCCTGATTTTCACCCCATTCGCATTTCTGTATCTATCAATCCGGCAACTGATAAAGCCTGAGGAGTCAGGGGATCGTATCCTGGCAACAGTATCCCTTCCCATCCTCTTTGGGCCGATGATTCTGTTCACGGCGCTTATCCTGCCATA
This sequence comes from Methanothermobacter sp., assembly GCF_030055425.1. Lineage (NCBI taxonomy): Archaea > Methanobacteriati > Methanobacteriota > Methanobacteria > Methanobacteriales > Methanobacteriaceae > Methanothermobacter > Methanothermobacter sp. Next base: position 113,393 of record NZ_JASFYE010000005.1, on the reverse strand, counting down.
CCTGGCACAGGAGAGTAGCAGGATCATGTATACCCTCACCATGACATGGAAAACCGGAGACCTGCACTTACTTTTCGACTGGGCCCTGGAACACATTGATAGTTTTTTGAGTTCCATCCTTTTCTTGGGCCATGCTACCTGCGTGTAAATGGTGGACATCCACGTGCCCTGAGACACTCAACAATAATGATCTGTGTACTGTTAACCTACATTTTTATCCTGCTACTCCTTCCACACATCATTTAGTGGGTACTGAACGAGCCTGGTGATTCGGGTTCTAATAATGTGGAGGCGTACTTCCACACATCATTTAGTGGGTACTGAACCCACAGCTAATTCAGATTCTTTTTTCTGAAGATGAGGTAGAGGGGTACGCCCCCCATGATAAGGAGTAAGCCGTCGATGATGGTCCATGGTGTGGTATTCAGGAGGAGGTAAATACAGATAAGGACACCCAGGACACTCTTCACAGGAATCCTGGCGCCATCTCTCCTTCGAAGTATCCCCAGTGAAACGCAGGTTGTCGCGTAGGGGAGCAGAAGGGTTAAAACAGATAGTTCAATGAGCCCAGCCGCTGTACCGGTGAGTGCAGCTGCAAGGGCCGTGAGGTTCTGGACCAGGATACTGACGTGGGGTGTGCCGAACCTCCCGTGGACCCTGGAGAGGAGACGCGGAAGGAAACCATCCCTGGACATGGCAAAGAGCAGCCTGGCGGTTGAGAGCATCCCTGCCTCCTCTGAACCCGCAATCGAGAACACGGCACCTGCAGTGAGTATAAGGGCCCCAAGTCCACCCATGAGGCTGTAGCCGGCAACCGTGAGGGGTGCGTTTGAGGCCGCAAGGACCCTCCAGGGTACAAGACCAAGGATAACGGCATTGGTGAGGAGATAGAATAGCATCACAAAGACCATCCCGAGGGTTATGGCAAGGGGTATGTTCCTCTCAGGATTCTTAACCTCATCTGCAGGGACCGTTACAAGTTCAAATCCAACGTAGGCCCAGAACACCAGGACGGTGACACCGCCAAGGGCCCCCAGGCCCATGGGTGCCAGGGGCGTGTAATTACCTGCAGGGGTTGCGGGGTTGAGGGCGAGGTACACCGCCCCCAGGATTGCAAAGAGGAGCACCGGCGCCACCTTGAGGACCGTCAGGAAATCGTTCACCTTACCGGCCCTCCCAACCCCGGCGATGTTTATGAGTGTGAGTGAGACTATGAAGAGGACCTTGACGAGGGCCTCCCAGATGGCATTAAGGGGGATGAAGTACTCAAGGTAGTAGACGAAGGCTATGGGGAACACCGCTATGGCTATCCACGAGGAAACCCAGAGGGACCACCCGGTTATGAAGCCTGCGAAACGTCCAAGGGTCTCACAGGTATAGGCATAGGGGCCCCCGGTCACAGGGAGGATCCTGGAGGCCTCAGAGAATACAAGTGCAATAACCACGGCCATGAGGCCGGCCAGGAACCAGGCCATTATGGAGGCCGGGCCAAGGCTACCTGCACCATAGGCAGCCACGATGTAGATGTCGGCCCCCACTATGGTCCCGATTACAAGGTTAACCGTGTCAAAGAGGGTCAGCTCCCTCCGCAGCTGGGTTTTCATGGTTTCTTTGGTTATTCAGTATATGTACAACACTACTTGATTAGATGATCTGAATTGTCTCATTATCTTTATTCCTTATTATGAATTTTCCATTCTCCTCATAGATATTCACATCCTGGAATGTCTCCTGAAATCCCGGTGGGGGCCCATAGCGACCATTGGATACCCTCCTCCCGGTCATCCAGGCAACCTTATCTGCAACTGAACCCGAGGCCCACACCACATCATCAGGGGATGTATGGGTGTCAATGTACTTCTTAAGGGGATAGTAACGATTTTCAAAGGGCGTGCTCATATCTGCCCAGGAAGTATCGATTAAACTTAAAGGTGCCAGAAATGCAGATGAAGAAAGTATGACAAGCAGCAGTATTATGATCTTGAAGGAAGCTGGGGATCTGTTTATCAGCTGATTAAAGAAATATGACCCTGTAATAGCAAGGGGAAGCACCACATACTGGAGGGCCCTTGAAACATCAAAGTATAGCTGTAATATGAGTATACCTGTAATGTATGCTACAATAGGTTTAAATTCTTTTCTTTTTCTTATGAACCACAGACCGATAGTTCCGCTTATAATAGGTATCAGTGAAAGTTCATTTACCAGATCAAGGCCCTGAAAACCTGAGCTTAGATTTCCAGAAGATGAAGGACCGTACACTGCAAAATAAATTATCCAGAATATGATTAGAGGGGATATAGCGATTATCAGGTTCCTATTCTTTTTGATACCATCTGCAAGGATAACAGGCAACACCAGAAGACCCATGATATGTGTGGAAATGGCCATCAATGACGTTATGAACGATAGCTTCAGCTTTGACTTTGAGAGTGAATATATCGTGAGTACAATGAATATGGGGACGAATGTGGCGGGCATTACTACTGAGAGTGTGTCTGGTCTCGGAGCTGCAAGTACAAGCATCCCTGCAATGAACCCTGCTCTTTCACCATAAAACTTTGATGAAACCCATGATGCTGTGAGGACAGTAAGGAGAATCTGGAGGGTACACATGATGGAGTGCATGAATCTAACTCCACCAATCCACCAGAGGGATGCCATTAGTATATGTATAAGGGGCTGGTGCCAGAGGGGTCTTCCTGCTGGATAGTAGACCATGTAGTCCCAGAGGAGACCATGAATTGGATCATCAATAATTTCCCTCGCCCTCACAAGATGAAAATCAAGATCACCATGTGTGGGAAACAGATAATATGGATTCAATATAAGAAGAAAGGCAACTACAACAAGCGGAATATATGGTAGAATCCTTTGCAAATTCCTTTTACTGAATATCTTTAGCGGGACAGTAGAGGGGTTATCCATATCATCTGCAGATTTCATGATAACCTTATTATACGTCTGCAATAAAAATAATTATGGTGTTATTATGGTTACAAGTGAGGAGATGAAGAGGAGACTGGCTGAGAGGAGAGGCGGCGCTGTTTCAGCTTCCCCAAAGGAGTCATCAGCAGAGAAATTCTGCCCAAACTGCGGGAAGGAATACGGACCTGACTCAAACTTCTGTGACGAGTGCGGCACGAGGCTTGAGGAGCGAAGAGAAGCGCCTGCAGTTGAAAAGCACGGCGACATTGTATACGTTACAAGCAACTACGTTCCGGGATACAAAGCTGTTGAGACCCTAGGATTCGTTTATGGGCTGACAGTTAGGAGCAGGGGACTCGGGGGTCAGATAGGCGCAGGTTTAAGGTCCATCGTGGGTGGTGAGATCAAGGAGTACGTCACCATGATGGAGCACTCAAGGCAGGAGGCCCTTGAGAGGATGCTTGACCATGCCCGTGAACTGGGGGCCAATGCGGTTATAAGTGTCCGTTTCGACTCAGACTCCATATCCGACATAATGCAGGAGATCCTTGCCTACGGCACAGCCGTCATCGTTGAGCCAGAGGAATAGGTAAGGCCCGGGATGTCCCTGGAACGGTCAGATGACCTGGTCATTCAATTAAAAACCACAAACTATTTATAATATTTATTTCTTATTCAACATTAAACATTTACATGGGGGATTTTTTATTGGACATTTTTGATAGGATTGCACAGACCCTTGAGAACAGGGTGAGGTCAGGGATCGGAAGACCCTACTTCAGGTCAGCGAAATACATGGCGCATGAATTCAGCACAGCTAACTTCAAGCCCATTGAGGGGGGAGAGGATAGGCTCGTGGCCTTCATAGACGGCGGCAACAGCCCCATACTGGAGGGGCCGGGCATCTCAGTCCAGCTCAACAGGGTTGCCCTGAGTCTCTTCAGGGGGGGCCAGAGGGTCCAGCCCGAGATACCATCAAGGATCGAGTTCTTCTCTGTCATGACCATGAACCCGGAGGATGAGATGTGCAGATTCCAGATACACCCTCTAAGGGAGGAGTACCTGGAATTCCTCCCGGATGAGGATGACATGCACCTTGAACTGAAAGACACCGATACCGTTGATGAGTCAACCCTCAAGGGCCTTCCCAGGCGGTTTGCAGAGTGGAGCATGGCACTGGGTGCCCTTGATGAACTCGATGCAGGGGATGTTCTGGTTAGGGACGGTTCACTGCAGGCGTCATTCGAGAAGGAGAACAGCTACATAAATGAGCTGGGGGATAGGGCAGGGGAAATCCATGTGGCAGGGCTCTCAAAGACCTGCACCCTCTACACCACCACTTCAATTTCACTCCTTTCAGCCATCGGGAGGCTCGCATCAGAGGGTGACGTGAAGGGGACATGGTGCTACGACCCCATAGCCATCAGGACAGACAGGCCCACCATCCTGGCGGCGGTTAAGCTGAACCCCGCAGGAAGGATATTCCGCATGGACATCCTCGGAGATTATGAGGCGTATAAGGCACTGGACGTGGCATCCGCCCTAAAACTGAACGCAGGGGACGCATGCTTCCCTGGCTACCCCTACGGGCTGGTGGACGTGGACATGAGGGCCCGTGTCTCAGGTGATGAGGTTGAAATCTATAGAAGAAGGGTCCTGTCACAGATCAGGGATGGTGAAGTCCTTAGGGGTATAAAATATGAGACGGAAAGTCTCGACTACCACGATACACTTAACAGGTATGCAGGTGAGGATTGATGGAAATCGCAGGACAGATAATAGGTGGCGAAACAGCCGCGGTACTCATAAGGCAGAAATCAGATGAACCAGTGGAACTCGGCGACCTCCTTGTCGCTGAGGGGGAAGGCTACACGATACTCCAGGTCAAGGACCTCAAATACAGGTCCCAGATACCACAGGGGATGAGGGAACTTGCATCAGGCTTCAACCTTGAGGGCTACAGGGGTGACGTTGAGTTCCTTGAACCGGAACTACGGAACTACATCATCGCAGAGGCCCGCCCCATACTCCATGTAAGGGACGGTGAGCCAATGCTACCCAAACGCCTCCCGGGCTTCTTCAGGGAGGTTCGGAGGATAAGGGATGGGGACCTGGCATTCCTCGAAAAGCCCCGCAACCCGGTATTTCTTGGAAATGTGAGGAGCGGCTCAAAGGTCCTTGAGACACCGGTCTACATCGACGCCCTGGACGCCATAACCCACCACATCCTCATACCTGCAACCACGGGTAGGGGTAAGAGTAACCTGGTGAAGGTCATGCTCTGGAGCCTGGCAGATATGGACCGTGTGGGCATGCTGGTGCTGGACCCCCACGACGAGTACTATGGCAGGAATGAGGCGGGACTTGGAAAGCATCCATCAGGTAACGTGGTCTACTACTCCCCTGACGCGCCGGTCGGCGGGAATACCCTCTCAATAAACCTGAGGGCCCTGAGACCCGAGCACTTTGAGGGTATAATACCATTCACACAGGCCCAGGAGCAGGCAATTGCAAAGTACCACAACTGCTACAAAGAGAGATGGATCATCAAAATTGTTGAAGGGGAGAAGCTTTCCGATGTCAAATCTGTGACACTCAGTGTACTGAGAAGGGTCTTCGATGTGATACTCGGCGTCTACCTGGATGAGGACACCGGCGAGATAAAGTCCCGTGGGGGCGTATTCCGGGATGTGGGTGGTGAGTCAACCATAAAGGACATAGCGGGACACCTCGAGGATGGAAAGATAGTCGTGGTGGACACATCCAGGCTCATGGGCGAGGCGGAACTCCTCGTTGGGAGCGTGATATCCGGTGAGATCTTCAGGAGGTACCAGAAGTACAAGTCCACCGGGGAGCTCAGGCGAAAACCTGTCATAGGGATAGTGATAGAGGAGGCCCCCCGTGTCCTTGGAAAGGAGGTCATTGAGAGGCAGGGAAACAACATCTACAGTACCATCGCAAGGGAGGGTCGTAAATTCAACATAGGCCTGGTCGCCATAACCCAGCTCGTAAGCCTCATCCCCAGGACGGTCCTTGCAAACATGAACACCAAGATAATCCTGGGGAATGAGATGGCCCAGGAGAGGGCTGAGATAATAGGAAGCGCCTCCCAGGACCTCTCAGATGACAACAGGGCAATAGCAAGCCTGGATAAGGGTGAGGCCATAGTGAGCAGCATATTCACAAAGTTCGCGGTGCCTGTGAAGATACCACTCTTTGAGGAGTTCATTGAATCCACGGATCATGAGGATGAAGATGAGGACATTGAATTCATAGGATGAGGTGAAACTGATGTACAGATTCGCGCACCTGTCAGACTGCCACCTTGGGGCCCAGAAACAGCCTGAACTCCGGGAACTAGAATTCCAGGCCTTCAGGATGGCACTGGATGATGCACTGGAGAATAATGTCGACTTCATGATAATAGCGGGGGACCTCTTCCACTCCAACATCCCCAACATGGAGACCGTCAAGAGGGCCACAATGGAACTCAGGAGGATCAGGGATGAGGGGGTCCCAATCTACGTCAACTATGGCAGCCACGACTACAGCCCATCAAACACCTCCATGATAGACATCCTGGAAACCGCGGGGGTCATAGAAAAGGTTGTGCGCCCCATCCCAGGAAAGAAGCTGGGACTGGAGTTCACGGTGGATGAGAAGACCGGGGCAAAGATCACGGGCCTATCAGGGAGGTCAAGGGCACTGGAGGTTGACTACTTCAGGAACCTTGACAGGGAGGCCCTTGAGGCCGAGGACGGCTTCAGGATATTCCTCTTCCACAGCGCCATAACCCAGTTCAAGCCCGTGGACCTTGCAGAGATGGACTCCATCGACCTCAACCTCTTCCCCCGTGGCCTGGAGTACTATGCAGGGGGCCACGTCCACAGGAAGGGCTGCTACATGGAGGAGGGCTACGGCCCCATAGTATACCCCGGGGCACTCTTCGGTTCATACGCAGGGGACCTTGAGGAGAACGCCAGGGGAGAGGAGAGGGGATACTACCTTGTTGAATTCAGGGAAAAGGCAAAAACTCCCCAGTTCAGGGTTATAAGGCCCGCTGAATTTGAATACATAGAATGTGATGTGACAGGTAAGAACTCCCAGGACGCGTCCCTCCTTATACGTAAAGAAATGGGGGAACATGATGTCAAGGGAAAGGTTGTGATGTTCAAGATCAGGGGTGAGCTCAGCTCAGGGAGGACCTCGGACATAGATTCCACGTGGATAAGGAGGGAACTTGAATCCAGGGGGGCCCGTGTTGTCCAGATCAACAGGCACGGACTCAGCACCCGGGAGATACAGAAGGTGAGGGTCGCTGAGAGCGAGATCCCTGCACTTGAGAGGAGAATCTTCAGGGAAAAACTCGCCGGACTTGACATCAGAAACAGAAGTCTCATGAAGAGGGGCGACTCACTGGCGGTTGACCTCCTCAGGAAACTTGAAAATGAGATTTCCCCCGGTGAGAAGAAGGAAGAATATGAGAGGAGGGTAATTGAGGAAGCAGAGGCCGTCATGGGGGTTAATCTGGATGATGATAACCGATAACCCTGGAGAGATGAGGGTGTTGACCTGCTCAGGGTGAATCCAGATAACTGATAGCAGGTGGTGATATTCTTTGATTATCAATTCACTTGAACTCAGGAACATAAGGAGCTATGAATCAGGAACTGTTGAGTTTGATGATGGGGTGACCCTATTTGAGGGGGATATAGGTTCAGGTAAGACGACGCTTCTACTTGCAATAGAATTCGCGCTTTTCGGGCTGGGTGACCAGAGGGGTGACAGCCTTCTGAGGGCCACAGCAAATTCAGGTTCAGTCAAACTCACCTTCACTGTTGACGGTACAGAGTACACCATCTACCGGGAACTTAAAAGGGCCGCCTCAGGGGTGCAGCAGGGGGAACTCTACATCAGAACACCCAGAGGGAGAAGGAAACTCTCTGCAAAGGAACTGAAGGCCGAGGTACTTAACATCCTGGGTTACAGGGAACCCCTGAATCCAAGGGCCAGGAGCAGGATATACCGTTACGCGGTCTTCACCCCACAGGAGCAGATGAAGAGCATAATAGAGACCGGAAAAACTGACCGGCTTGAAAGGCTCAGAAAGGCCTTCGACCTTGAGAAGTACAGCAGAGCAGCGGATAATGCCAGGTTGCTTTCGCGGAAAATCAGGCGATCCGCAGAAAGCCTGGAGGATAAATCCTACGACCTTGAAGATAAGAAAAAGGAGCTCCAGAATATTATCACTGAGAAGGGGGAACTGAAATCTGAGAGGAAGCAGCTTGAAGATGAACTCAGAGAAATCGAGGCTGAGATCAGCAAACTCGAACTGAAACTTGAAGAACTCGAAAAGGAGGAAAAAAGGATTCAGAATGCGGATGAGAAGATAAAATCCCTTCAGAATGAAATTAAAAACCTGAGTTCATTCTCAGATAGTCTCAAGAGGAAAAACAGGGACATAGAGGAAGAATATAAGAAATCCATGGATGAACTTCAGAAATGCCAGGAGGTGAAAGATAAGCTTCAGAAGAAACTTGATTCACTCAGAAACGATATTGAAAAGATGAAGGATCAGAAAAAATCCATCAAAGAGGACTATGAAAAGTTCAAAGATGCTTCTAGTAAGCTTGAAGGCCTTATGAATCAATTTAAGACCCTTTCAGGTGTCAGGGACAATCTGGAACTTGAAATCACCGCAATTAAGGGTGAGATTGACGACCTCAAATCAGAGATAAGAAAACTGGAGTCCCTTGAGGATCCAGGGTACACTGAGGATGAATTGAAAACTGAGATAGATAAACTTGAGGGCGAGGTATCGAATCTCCAGCATAAGATGGGCGCCATTTCCGGAAAGATAGAGGACTACATGTCCATAAAAGATGTTAGTGTCTGTCCCACATGTGACCAGGATGTGGACCCTGCGTACATAGACGATAAACTCAGAGATGCCCGAAAGAGGGAAAAGTCATTTAAATCCAGGATAAATGAGCTTAAAGCGAACATTAAAAATAAAAAAGAACTCCTGAAACGTGTAATAGAATACATGAGGTCCAGGGAAGAACTCAGTAGACTCCGGAAGGACCTTAAGAAGAAAACAGCCGAATATGAGAAAAAGCAGAAGGACTTTGAGAATAAGAAGGAAGAAATCAGGGGCATTGAATCAGATATAAACAAAAATGAAGAGATAATCAGTGAACTGAAGGATGCGGAATCCCGTTTCAGAAAAATTGAGGAGGAGCTGGAAACCCTCCGTGAAAGGGAGAAGAACTGTTCAAGCAGACTCTCAGCATCAGATTCGAAGATAGAGGACCTTGAAAAAAGAATTCATGAACTCAACCCTGAAACCAGCAGGGAATACAGAGAGAACCTCCAGAAGATTGAGGAAAATGCTGCAATCATCGCTGAAAAGAAAGAGGAAATAAAGAAAAACCAGGAGGCACTCAAAAACAGAGATAAGGTGGAGGCCAGTATACAGGAGGTAAGTGAAAACCTCCATGAACTTAAAACCTCTGAGAATGACAAAAGAAAGAGTCTGGGATCAGTTGGGGGAAAAATCGAGGAAAAGGAGAAACAGATCCGGAACCTTGAGGATGAAATTGATGAAAAGAAGAAACTCAGAAAACGTGCCAGTGAACTCAAGGACCATGTGACCTGGCTTGAATCATACTTCATCCCTGCACTCGCTGACATTGAGACCCATGTGATGGCACAGATAAACCATGAATTCAATGAGAGGTTCCAGAAATGGTTCAGGGTCCTGGTGGACGACCCGGATAAATCGGTGCGGATTGACGAGGACTTCACACCCATCGTTGAGCAGGACGGCTATGAACAGAACCTTGAGTACCTCAGTGGTGGTGAGAGGACCAGCATAGCACTTGCCTACAGACTCGCCCTCAACATGGTGGTCCAGAGCCTCACCGATGTGAGGTCCGATATACTCATACTGGACGAGCCAACCGATGGCTTCAGCAAGGAGCAGCTCTACAAGCTCAGGGACATCTTCGATGAACTTGAGGCCAGACAGATAATCCTGGTATCCCATGAGGAGGAACTTGAAAACCTTGCAGACCACATATACCGGGTTGAAAAGTCCGATGGAGTATCAGCCATCCAGAAGGCGGGCTAAATTTCTAAAAGCCCATAGATAATTTTATTTCCATTTTTGACAATTTAAAGCATTCTTTAGATTCATATAAGTCTTTAAAATCATTTTAAATTCGAATTTTCATTTTAATGTTGCTTTTAATTTATTGAAGATTCTGGTTCTTCTTTTAACAGAAATAAGCCCTCTAAGTGGCCATTTATACAGGATTTACCTTCTGAATCTCCATTGTATCGGGGAGCCCCTCTGCCCCTAAACTCCAAACGGGATTCCCTGATGGCCCCTATCTTCAAATAAAATGGGATGGATTCTCAGAGAATATCTGAATATTAGAAAAGGATTCTAGTGGCTTTTTTTGATTAAAGAAGCTCTCAGAGCTTTTATTTTATGGAAACATTTATATACTATGATGATGTAACCATTGACTCAGTGTCCTAAGTGACCTGAAGGGTTAGTATTGGACATGGAGGCGATAGAATTACGCGATTCAAAGCAGTCACAGTGCTCTTTGCACTGATGTTCACTGTGGGTTCAGTGCCCATCAGTGAGGCAACAAATACTGAAACAGAAAACGCAAAGATAGTAACAAAAACTGAAACCATAAAGGCGGAACCTGTGAAGGTTGACGCCGCATACAAGTACAAGAAATATAAGAAGACCTACAGGAAGAATGTCAGGGCCACATACCGTACAAGTGTGAAGAAAAGGTACTACAATAATAAGTACTACAAGAAGAAAAGGGTACGGGCGGCCTACAGCACCAGCACGTACCGCTATGATCCCAACATAGGGGACTGCTGGGCTATGAGTGAATACTTATATAAAAGACTCACATCAGCCGGGAAGAAGGTGCGTATAATACAGTACGCCACGAGCTTGTCCCCACGACACCGCACAGTACAGGTTTACAGCGGCGGTAGATGGGTGGACTATGACTACAGTGGCTACAACAGGATATACCACCCTACATCAAGCAAACCCGGCATGTTTGTGGTTAAATCATCGGCCTAAAGAGGCCAACCCCTTTATTTTTTCATTCAGGTTTGATTCTTATCCCTCTGGATTCACCATATCTCATTTAACTCTGATTTTAATCCTGTGATTAACTGCATCAATTTTATAAGATTTGATTCGTATCTGGATTAACTGCATCCTCAATGGCTTCCCCTATGCAGTGGGGATTCCATCCAACAATCTCGGAACTCACTTCTTCAAGTTCCAGCGGCACATTCTCAAGGCCATAGGGCCTCACCGTTATTATGGGTTTGGAGAGTTTCACAGCCCTTTTAACATCATCCATTATTTTTTCCTTCATGGTTCCCCAGAGGCCAGCAAGGATTATCACAGCATCTGCATCCTCAAGGTCAGTCTGCCTCCAGCTGAGACCTGAAAGGCTGAGTTTCTCCCTGAAGACATGGTGGTCCTCAATGTCACCCTCTGTTATGTAAAGCCTGAATTCCATACCAGATTCTCCAGTACAATGATTAAAAGCATGGTCAATTAAAATACATATTAAAGCATCATCTTTGATTCAAGGAGGGCCTTCAGCTTACCAGGATCATGCCTTCTCTTCCACAGTGGAGTTTTATCATCACTGTATATACTGAGGTTCTCCTCGAATGTGGCTCCACCATCAGCACGGTAGATCACACCCAGCGGAAACTTCCCTGAACCGTAACCCTCAAGGGACTTCTCAAAGGCCAGCGTCCTGTCTGAGGTGTCATGGTCAGTGTAGTAGGTGTTCTCACGGAACCACTGGAACGTGTTGACACGGTTGAAGGTCACACAGGGCTGGAAGATATCCACGAGGGCATAGCCATGGTGCCTTATGGCCTCAACGAGAATGTCCCGGGTCCTCTCAATATCACCTGCAAAGGCCCGGGCAACGAAGGTGGCCCCCAGGGAGATTGCCACTGCAAGGGGGTTGAAGGGCTCCTCAAAGACACCGTGAACCTGCACAGGTGTCCTGAAGCCCGGCTGACTGGTGGGGGATGCCTGCCCCTTTGTGAGACCATAGACCATGTTGTTATGGACGATGTTTGTTATATCAGGGTTCCGCCTTATGTTGTGGATGAAGTGGTTGCCGCCCTCACCGTACATGCAGCCATCACCGCTCACATCGATAACTGTGAGTTCAGGGTTCACAGCCTTTACTGCCACAGCAGCCGGGAGGGACCTCCCATGAAGGCCGTTGAAGTAGTTACACTTCAGGTACTGGGGGAGCTTGCCTGCCTGACCTATACCTGAGACGAGCACCAGCCTCTCAGGTGGTATATCAAGCTCTGCAAGGGCCATCTTGAGGGCCCGGAGAATCGAAAAGTTACCGCAACCAGGGCACCACGCCACATCCACATCAAGGTCATAGTCCTCGGGTTTCATTCAAAAACCTCCCCTATGAATTTCCTTATCTCCTCAACACTGAAGGGCATACCATTGTACCTGTTGAGACGATGGCCAACCTCAAAGCCGGCCTCAAGTTTAAGGAGATCAGCAAACTGTCCCCTGTAGTTGTTCTCAATGGCAGCTGTCACATCAAATGACTCGAGAAGCTCACGGGTATCAGGTGCCAGGGGGTAGACCTGGCTGAAGTGCACCATGGTGACCTCGGCATCAGATGACTCAATGGCCTCCCTCACAGGCCAGTAGGTGGAACCCCAGCATATCACTGCACTGGAGTCGTCACCCCAAACCTCAGGTGGAAGGGCATCATCCCTGAGCATTTCAAGGCGCAGATTCCTCTTCTCAACCATCCTCCTTCTTACGTTGAGGTCCTCTGTTATGAAGCCGTCCTCGTCATGTTCATCTGAATCAACACGCACAAGTCCCTCTCCATAGCCGGGAATACCGCGGGGGGAGATACCGTCCTCTGTGAAGCTGAACCTCCTGTAGCTGGCATCCGTCTCGATGATATGATACTCCGGCTCCACACCGATTTCAGGTGCCGGGAGGTTGTAGTAGAGGTCTGCCAGGTACTGGTCTGAGAGTATGAAGACAGGTATCTGGTACCTGTCTGCAAGGTTGAATGCATGGGCCGCTATTTCAGCGGCATCCTCAAGTTTTCCAGGGGCGAATATGGCCCTTGCAAACTCCCCCGGTCCCGAGTAGAGGGCCAGGTTCAGGTCCTCCTGGGCAGTCCTCGTTGGGAGACCAACCGCAGGCCCCGGCCTTTGACCAATGTATATCACCACAGGGGTCTCTATCATCCCTGCAAGGCCCACAGCCTCCTCCATGAGGGCAAATCCACTCCCCGAGGTTGCAACAAGTGACCTGGCACCTGCATATGACGCCCCAAGGCACATGTTTATGGCCGCAATCTCATCCTCAGCCTGCTCAAATACCATGTCAAATTCATCGGCATTCTCTGCGATGAATATCTGGAGGGGACTTGAAGGGGTCATTGGGTAGGATGACATGAACCGGCACCCACCGGCTATACACCCGAGGCCCACGGCCTCAGTACCGTTAAGAATTACGTGTTTTCTGACAGAGGGGTCAGGTTCAACAGAGACTTTCAGGCGGTCTTTTAGTTCCTCACCAAGTTCATACCCCTTTCTGCCAGCCCTCAGGTCTGCATTGAGGATCTCTGCTCCCTTGCGCTCAAAGAGTGACCTTACGGCATCATCGAAGACATTCTCTTTGACCCTGAAGAGACTGGCAGCGACACCTGCAGCCACAACATTGGCGAATATCCGCCCACCCAGTTTCTCAGCCTCCTCCAGTATGGGCAGGCCCACCGCATCTTCCTCCCCGAAGCTCTCATCTGCAATAATCAGTGTCCCGTTGATTCTCTCCCTAAGGTGGTCCACCGCCCCCGGGCTCAGGGCAAAGAGGACATCGATACGGTCCACAAAGGCCCTTACAGGCCCTGATGAAACCCTTATCAGCGTTGAGTTTTCACCTCCACGTACACGGGACATGTACTCCTTGGATGAGAATATATGGTACCCTGCGGCACTGAAGGCCCTTATAAGGAGTGCCTCAACAGTCTGTATCCCCTGCCCTGCCTCACCGCAGAGGACCAGTGCAACATCATCCCTTACCTCCTTCATTTAAACATCACCCCATTTCCAATTTTTAAATTCTCTTTCATGGCACTGCCATCAGAGGAGCCTCCTCAGGTAACATCTCCCCTTCCTGTTCTTCTCAAGGTACTGCTGGTGGTAGTCCTCGGCCTCATAGAAGGTCCCTGCCGGTTCAATGGCTGTTACTATCCTCCCGCTGAACCTCCCGGACTCCTCAAGCTTTCTCCTTGACTCCACTGCAAGCCTCCTCTGCTCATCGTCATGGTAGAATATCACTGAACGGTACTGCTCACCCACGTCCGGCCCCTGCCTGTTGAGGCTGGTGGGGTCATGGATGCTCCAGAAGACATCGAGGAGGTCACTGTAACTTACAAGGTCAGGGTCAAAGGTGACCTCAACAACCTCGGCGTGCCCTGTAAGTCCGGTGCAGACATCCTCATAGGTGGGGTTTTCCAAGTGGCCCCCCATGTACCCCACACGGGTGGATACGACACCCCTGACCCTCCTGAAGGCATCCTCAACTCCCCAGAAGCATCCGGCACCGAAGGTGGCCTTCTTATATCTTCCCATCCATTTCACCTACCTTGATACGTTACCCCGCACCTGGGCCTGGTCTGCGGTGAACCTGAAGGGTGAGCCTCCACCCCCAGCTATGGAGAATGACATGAGGACACTTCCAGTTGGGTTCTTACGATAGTCGAAGGGTCCTCTTATGGTCCAGGAGTAGGTCTGGTTTCCTATGTTCAGTGTCCACCTCCCCATCTGACCTATGCCCCTGAGGTCATCCGCACCTCTTCGGGGGTCACCGACACCACCCTCAACCGTGAAGCTGGTGCCGGCACTCATCCGGCCAAGGTTGAAGGTCCTGCTTGAACCTGGCTGGAGGAGGAAGAAGTAGTTTCCAGGGTCCCCCGATATGATGTGCCGGCTTCCGCCACCAGTGGTGTTATTGGCCTCATAGATAAAGACGCTTTTTGATGGGCCGATATTGGTTATTGTGAGCTTCACATCAACTGTCTCGTTTCCCTGGATTTTGAAGTAGGAGCTGTATATGTAGAGGGCTGCAACCGCGATTATTATGATGGCTGCAAAAAGAAGTATGTACTCTGCACCCCCCTGTCCACCTCTATCCTTCATTATCATGTAAGATATATATTGTATGATTATTTATATAAAACTGAGGTGTGGTAATGGGACCCGGGGCAGCTTCTGAAACTCCTCCTGTGAGCATGGAGGTTATATTAACTGCGGTGGCTGTGACCCTTGCGATTGCAGCGATCATCCTGCTGATTGTATTTATAGGTAAACGTAAGAGGTCAAGGGAGGAAGGGGAAAAACCTCTCAGGCCAGAGGTGTCAAAGAACGAGGATATAATAGCCCAGCTCAAGGAGGAATACGGGGTTTCTGATGATGAGGATTCAGGAGAAGATTAACAGTTAATATCGGTGAATCAATGAGGGTTGCGGTGCTGGGACTTGGAGCTGAGGGTTTAAGGGCAGTTGAGTCACTGAAGAGAAGGGGTCACAGCGTATATGCAAGTGATATACGGCGCGAAATCCCTGCAAAACCTGAGGGAGTTGACCTTGACCTTGGCTTTCATGACACGGAAAAGATAGAGGCTGCGGATGCGGTTGTAATCAGCCCATCAATGATAAAAACTGAATTCATGGAGCGGTTCAGGGATAAACTCCTCTGCAGGGTCCTTGAGGGCCACAGGAAGCCAAAAACCATCGTGGTCACAGGGACCAATGGAAAGACCACAACAGCCACGATGATAGCACATGTACTTGAATGTGCAGGTGAAAGGGTGCTTCTTGGCGGAAATGCTGGCGGAGGATTTGAGGGTTACACAGAACTCTTTTTAAGGGCATCTGAGGAGGAATTCGACTACCTTGTGGTGGAGGTCTGCGATATGACCCTGGAATTCGCATCAGAGTGCTTTGACATTGACCTCGTGGTCCTCACAAACCTTGGCGAGGACCACATGGACTTCCACGGGTCAATGGAGAATTACAGGAGGACGATGGCAGAATTCCTGAAGGGAAGGGATGCTGTGATAAGCCCCAGTGAATCAGACAGAGAACTCAGGGAGGCCCCCCGGCTTCTCAGGACCTACAGTGAGTACACCGGGCCCCTGAGGGTTGAGGGTGGATTCAACAGACTGAACGCAGGGGCCGCATCAGAGGCCCTCAGGTATCTTGGGGTTCCAGAGGATATCATAAGGGAGGGACTTGCCGGTTTCGAGCCTGTGAGGGGTCGTATAAGGTCCTTCATCATCAACGGGGCATCTGTTGTTGCAGGTAAAACCGACAACCCCCATGCCCTGAGGGCAGTACTCTCAGAATCAGACTTCGATGTCATGTTCATCGGGACACCCAGGAGGACAGAGGAGTGGCGCCTCCATATCCTTGATGAGGTTGCAGAGTCACCCCCTGAGGTCCTTGTGATATTCCCGGGCCTTGAGGACACGGTTGACATGGTACTGGAATACCTCGAGGGTCTTGAAATCCCATCAGAGGTCATAACGGTTGATGACCCTGATGAAATCCCCGGGATGGTCCTTGAGTTTTCCAGGAAATACAGGAGAGTCTTCGTGGGTGGAAACGGTCAGGACAGGATAATCAGGGTCCAGGAAAAACTCGAGGAGATCTCCTCCTGTGAATGAACAGCATCACCTGCGTAAGTGGTATATATGAATAACCCATAATAATAACTGGACCGCATATTCTTTAGCATCCGGGAAAATCCTGGATTGATAATAACCATTACTTCATGACCATGCATACTTTTAACCTAAAACAGATCCATGGGTGCATAAATTGATCAGGAACATGAACGTGCTTGTGCTTGGAGCTGGAAACGCGGGTAGACCCGCCGCAAGATTGCTGAGACACCTTGAAAACAGTGTGCTTGTAAATGACGTCAGGGAACTGGATGAACTACCCCCCAAGGCCAGAAAGAGAATAGATGAGATGAAAAAGGAGGGTGTAAGGTTCAGGTTCGGGGGTCACAGGATTGAGGACATGCTCTGGGCCGACGCCGTCTTCATATCACCCAGCATACCCCATGATGCACCGGTACGTGAGATGCTGGGGAGGGTGGAGAAGGATCTTATTCACATAACAACATCAGACATAGGGAGGGCCCTGAACCAGCTCATAGGCATCCCCATGGTGGGAGTTGCAGGTACAGACGGAAAGACAACAACCACCAACATGATAGACCACATACTCTCATCACACCACAGGACGGTGTCATTCTCATCGATCCAGGACTCACTGGTCATTGAGGGCCTTGTTGAACTTGTGGTGAATGGTGATGTGAGAAACAGGGACATGGCCGTGTTTGAACTCCCACATGGGACCATAAGGATGGCTGATGGCCTTGAAATAGTGGCTGGTGTTGTGACAAACCTCACACCCGACCACATGGATGAGTTCAGGGACTACGATGAATACATTGAGAGAAACTTCTCAATAAAGAACCTCATAGCCCCCGGGGGTGTTCTGGTACTCTGTGGAGATGACCCGGTCATCGCAGGGCTCCTGGATGACCTTGAGGTTAAAAGTGTTGTCTATGGTCTGGGAAATGGGAGAACAGTTGAATTCATGGATAGAACCTTCGGTGGCTCGGCAGAACCCCAGGTCAGCGCAACAGACATAGAACTCATGGGTCTCGATGGCTCGGAGTTCACCCTGAAGGTCTCAGAGATACCGACTGCCCGCTGCAGCACCTGCGGATCTTTAAACTGTGAGGAACATGATGGGGTGGTCCATATCGGGCCCCTCACCGAGAGGATAAAGCTCAGGGTACCTGGTCTCTTCAACGTGGAGAACGCCCTTGCAGCCATAACCGTTGCACTGGTACTCGGATTTGACATTGAGGATATCAAAAATTCATTAGAGGACTTCAGGGGTATAAAGGGTAGATTTGAATTCATAGACATGGTTGATGGTGTGCCTGTGTACATGGACGCAGCCCACAACCCTGAGAGTATGGAGAAACTCTTTGAGGGCATTGAATTTAAGGGGAGACTGATAATAAGCCTGGACAACCCCGACACCCTCACAGTGAGGGACAAGTACAGGATAGGCCAGATACTGGGTGAAAGAGCCGATGTACTGATTGTGAGTGCCAGGAATGAGACAACAGGTAAGATTGACATGGAAGCGGCCTCTGAGGTAGAGAGGGGTGCCGGCAGGGATAAAACCATAAAGACTGAGAGCGTATATGATAGCATAAGGATGGCCCTTGAAATCGCAGAAAAGGGGGATACGGTACTCCACATGGGTCCCGGGGTTGTCAACGCCTATGATAATGTGAGGAATGATATTGAGAGGGCCATAGAGTCAATGAGGGACTTCACAGTTGTCCTTGGAGGCTGCGGAAATGTGGG
The DNA here is from genome assembly GCF_030055425.1 of Methanothermobacter sp. Classification (NCBI taxonomy): domain Archaea; kingdom Methanobacteriati; phylum Methanobacteriota; class Methanobacteria; order Methanobacteriales; family Methanobacteriaceae; genus Methanothermobacter; species Methanothermobacter sp. Next base: position 94,939 of record NZ_JASFYE010000005.1, on the reverse strand, counting down.
AAGCCTCATGGCAAGGAACCTCAGGGCCAGGGGTTACCGGGTAATTGTCTCGGATCTCAAGGAAAGTACACCCCTCGAGGAGGTCTTCAGGGAGGAGGGAATAGAACTTGACCTGGGGGGTCACAGCATGGAGGTCCTCAGGCGCGCAGGCACCATAGCCATCACACCAGCCCTCGAGAATAACAGGAAGGTTCTTGACCTTATCAGTGGACTTGACGCTGATGTGATAGGCGTTGAGGACGTCCTGAACATGTGCCCTGTTGAGAAACCCGTGGTGGGGGTCACGGGGACCAATGGAAAGACCACCACCACAGGTATTCTCAAATCCATAATGAGAGCTGCCGGAAAGACTGTGCCAGAGCACCACCTCAACATACAGGGCAACACCGAACTGGTGCCGGCCCTACAGGCAAGACTCCCGGGGGATGTGGCGGTGGTTGAGATAGGGACATTCGGGAGGAGGGGTGAGATAAGGCAGTCAGCCCTTCTCTCAGGGGTCTCAGTGGGCGTCATAACCAACATATCAAGGGACCACCTTTCAGGTGGAAGGAGGTTCTCTGATTACATTGAATGCAAGAGGGAGATCCTTGATACAGCAGAGGTCATGGTACTCAACGCCGATGACCCCATAGTCGCATCATTCGCAGAGGGACTGAGGGAGGAGAGAGCGGTGCTCTACGGTATCCAGAGTATGGACTCTGCCACAGTGATGCCAGAGGGGAGGGAATGCCCCAAATGTGGCAACAACCTCAAATATACGCGCAGAACCATGGGGCACCTGGGGGACTATCAGTGTGTCTGCGGCTACCGGAGACCCCAGCCTGAGGTCATGGCCATTGATGCATCAGCCACCGGCTTCAAACTCGTGATAGGCTCCGAGATGAGGGACGTGAAACTCAGGGCACCAGGGATCTTCAATGTCTACAATGCACTGGCAGCCGCTGCCGCCGCATGGGCACTTGGCGTGGACTTGGATGATATAGTGAGGGGAATTGAGTCATTCGGTGGTGTGAGGGGAAGGTTCCAGAAGCTGATGGACTCACCACGGGTCATACTTGACTACGCCCACAACCCGGCCGGTGTGAGGGCGGTGATGCAGGAACTTAAGGGTACCGATGGAAGGCTGATAGTCGTAAACACCGTGGCATCTGAGAGCGGAATAGATGGTGATCTGGAAATCGCATCGCTCCTGAAGGATGCGGACACAGTTATACCGGCCTCCTATGCTGCAAGGAGAGCCTCCAGTATCCTGGGTAAGAGGGTGGTCCATATAGAATCCAGCAGAAAACGTGCTGGTGCTGGAACCCTTGGAGCGAGCCGTGAACAGGTTGAAGAGGCCGTCAGTAAGGCCCTTGAAATTGCAGAACCAGATGACACCGTACTCATAATCGGTGAGGGGGGATTCAGATATGCAGAGGATTATATCAGGTAAGCACATCATTTTACTGGTTATTGTGGCAGCCATCATAACAGCATCAGGTGCATACATCGAGGGAAGTGTTGAACCCCAGCACCCGGTGGAGATAGCTGCCCTTGAGCCTGGAAGCACGGTACTGAAGGGCCAGGATGTCATCGACGAGTCCAGGGTGAGGAGCGTCCCTCTCATACTCCACCCGGACTACATCCTTGATGAATTCAACTACATGGACCCCGGGAACCTCCTCCAGGCGGTCCTCACAGGGGCTGTGCATGTCCCGATATCCGAGATGACCTCCGGGATGGACCCCTCAGGAAGATCCACTGTGGACGGTCCTGGGGTACTGAGGGTTTCAGGGAATAAACTGGTGGTCCAGGAGCCACCGGTCTTCCTCTGGGCCTACAAGACACCCTACACCTATGGGGTGAAGAGAAAGAATGGTATGGATATCATTGAGAACGGAAGGAAGGTTAAATTTGTCCCGGCAGATAGTATAAGCAACAGCACCGTCCCCCACAGGTACAAATCCGTTAACAGGATAAAGAGGTGGTTCAGAAGGGCTGATGAGGGTGACGAGATAGTCCTGGACTACCAGCTATCCAACTTCAGCGACGGCAGGCTCCCTGTTCCACCAGCGAGGATAGAGGAACTCTTCGGTGAAGAAGTTCTTGAGTACATGGAGAACTACCCCTCAGGGTCGCCTGTCGTGGTGTACACGGGGGGCTACAGGAAGGTCCAGGTATCAACTGCAGTGAGCTATCTGGGCTCATACCCCCAGTACGATGATAACAAGAGGGCCTTCAATGCAAGGGCATTCGCGGCGGCATGGAATGGCACGGTGATTCCACCGGGAAGTGAGGGTTCAGGTAAGGAGACAGTCAGGTTCACAGCATCAAGGGACCCCAAGGCCCCCGGAGGATACGCGTCCCACGGGTCATGTCCACCTGCAAGGGCCCTCAGGGCTGTTGTCACTGACGCAGGGATGCCACTCCCCAGGGGAATGACCTGGGAGTTCCATGCGGTTCTATTCGGCTTCAACCCGGCAACCGGGATAAAGGTCAGAAACACAGGAAGGTACCCGGTACTCATTGAGATGTGGACGACGGGTTCAGGTGCAGGTACAACCATATACGCCAGAATCTACAGGCTTGAACCGGCATAGGGTGGTGGACTTGATCTCAGCTGTTGTTACAGCGGCAGGGAGGGGTAGCCGTATGTTCAGGGACATGCAGGAACTCGGCCTTGAGCCGGTCCACAAATTACTGCTCCCCATCGACTCAGTTACTGTAATAGAGAAAACTCTGGATTCCGTGCTCAGGGCGCGTGTGGATGAGTGCATCGTCGTAACAGGCCACCATTCAGGGGAGGTGGAGGCTGCGATAGCAGGTATGGATGTGGAGATCGTGAGGAATGATCCTCCTGATGTTCCACTCTCGGCGTCACTCCTCAATGGTGTTCTATCTGCTTCTGGCGAAATCATACTCTGCATTGCCGGAGATCAGCCTGCAGTATCCCCCGGGACCATGAGGAGGATCAGTGAACATGCTGACCCTGAGACGGTTTCGATACTTGCAAGGGGAAGGAGTGGCTGGCTTGATAGCGCCGAGGGCCTCGGGATGCCCCTTGCAGCGAGCTCAGAGCTCCTTAAAAGGTACCTTTCAATGGGTGATGGAAATATAAATCCTCTGCTCCGTTTGATGGTGGATGATGGCATCAGGCTGTACGGTGTTGAGGCGTCAGAACCCATTGAACTTGTGAATATAAACCACTACAGTGATTACCTCAGAATAAGGGACTATTTTGGATTTAAAGGGGAATAATTTGGATCAGGGTCTACTCTGCGTTTAAAAGAAAATAGGAGACCATGCAACTAGAATTCTTTTTCCTCGGTCTCCTCTTCAAGAAGATCCAGTCTATCCTCAATCTCCTCGAGGAGCTTACCCACACTCCTGAGGATCTCAAGGGTGTCATAGATCCAGTTTATAACAAGTTCCTGGTCTGCCTCACTCTCATACTTCCTTATCTTCTCCTCGAGGTCAGCAACATCCTCAAGGATCCTGAAGGTCTTTGTCTCAACCACAATCATCACCCCACGGTTTTATGGATTGAACCTACTGGCTTATGGCCTCAAGGGCATTGACAACACACCCTATGTTTTCGCCGTTGAGCCCCACGATGAGTTCGTCGTCCCTTACACCGGCGTACTGCCTTGAACCGCTGCACCCCATGGTTATGTTTGCCCTCTTCCTCATGTAGGGGCCTGCAACTGCGTCTGCACATAGTGACTGTATACCTGAGAAGTCTGCCTCAACGCGGCCACCCAGGGTGTAGACAAGGGCCTGGGAGATCTTCATTGCCTGGGCAGGGTTGCAGATGATGACTATGACGTCAGGGTCAAAGGTCGCATCCTCAAGGGGCGCGTATACTGCGGCGTAGAACCTGAGGTCAACTGATGGTATCTCATCAAAGGTTCTCTTGGCGGATGCAAAGCTTGCAAAGCGGCCAAGGTTGTAGTAGAACTCCCCTGTTTTGACCTTCTCTGGTGCCTCATCTATCCCGAGGGCATCTGCACCACCCTTGCATGCCTGGGCCTCCGCCGTTGCATAGAAGGATTTTCCTGCAGCGGCCATCTGGACCATTTCACAGTGCCTTGCAGGTTTATCTATTTTTTCAACGCCCTCAGGAAGGTCATCCTCCCTTAGAACGAGTTTTATAGCCACCGGGGACTTTTCAAGTCCGAGGAGGGTCTTCAGTTTTTCTGATACCTCATCATATCCATTCGCAGCGCATACATCAACCACAAGATCACCTCAATCAATAATCTTCACTGGTTTACCGTACTGGCGTTTCTCTAGATGGCCGCAGTCGCGGCACCTGTAGATCACCAGGATGAAGTTCCCTGATTCAGGGTATGTCTCCTCCACCTCATCTGCAACTCCACCGCAGACACTGCACCTCACCCTATCTGGCTGATCCATTCTGTAGTGTATCATCAGAACCACAGTGTAATATATGTAAAAAAGAGTATATTAATTTCTCGGTTTTGTCATCCATTCATGCCGATCTCCCGTTTTTTCAGGGTTTCTCTGGCAATGGTTGTGGATGATCTCTTTTAGGGTTTATAAGGGAATTTCAGTGGAGTCAAGGGTTATTACAAACTCCCTGGCATGTTCCAGGGTTTTTGAGTAGTCCTGATACATGTAGTTCTCATACAGTATGGCGGGTGTTCCCCCCTGAATTATGGGTTCCGTTACATAGGCGGGGCTTGTCTGTGACTCAGGGAAGTAGTAGGATAACCAGCTGATCCTGGATGCAAGGTTCAGGGCTATCACCCTGCTTTGCTCATGGGGGAGGGGAGTGAAAACGAACCTCCTCATACCATAGTTGCCCCTGTTGGAGTGCACATCAACTGTTAGGCTGTAGTTGCCCCTGGATACATCGGGGACCACGTATCTTCGTGCAAGGAGCTGTCCTGCCATCCTCCCCTTTTCGTAGTCCTCAGGGTTAAATGTAACGTTGACCCGGTATACGAAGTACGTGTACCTCAGTTTATCCTGGTTCTCCTCAAGGACCTGCAGCAATGCCCTGTGGGAGTCCCTCTCAAGGGGGTGGACCCCTGTTATGTAGGCTATTTTCACCTCTGAGTCCCTGTTCCCGTAGGGTCCAAGTTTCTCAACTGTGCCCATCTTATCTGAACCGAGGACAACAGCTTTGTTCCTATCTGTGCTGTGGAGGGAGGGGTTCAGCAGGTAAACCGTGATTAAGGCTCCTGTGATTATGAGTGATAGGATCAATTTTCTCTGCATACTGAACTTCCATTAGTACAATATTCCCATTTAATGGTTTAAGGATAAAGGTCTGATCATTCAACTAATTGGGTTCCTGTAAAAAGAAAAGTTTATTCAGACATTTATAACTTCTGGTAGAGTTCCTGTCCTCCTGTATTCAACCAGAACCTGTCTGAAGATCTTCCTTGCAAGAGATGGGGTTATGTCGGGGGATCCCTCAACATAGATACCAACATGGTTGGGGCTTCTGCCATTGGCGTCCATCCAGGTGTATGTGCGCTCCGCCATGTCGGTGTATTCGCTCCTTGTAAGTGTAACTGTATCCATGAACCCATAGGGGTCCTCAGGGCCACTGTATTCACCCACATGGATCTTTCCTGTCTCATTGAGTTCCAGCATCACAACCCCCCTTGCAAAGATGTAGAGTAACTGGGGGCCTGTGAAGTTGAATCCCCTGTATTCTACTGTCCCGTTACCCGAGTCCATCTCTGCAAGTTCAAGGACAGCCTGAAGGTTCAGCTGGTATCCGTCTGAGGTTTTTTCAACTGTTGCCGTTTCAATTTTATCTTCTGGAACACCGCTGCCCTTAAGTAACTGCAGTGCACCGGCTGTCAACAGAAGAGCCACCATAACCGCTACAATAACCGGAATCATCCTGTCGGGATCCATATCACTCAACCCTGAAACTCCTTATAATTGTGTCTATATCATCCTGTATAATTGAGATGTCATCAGATGTGAAAAGCAGGGAGTATTCATATGCGCCGTCTGTGAATACAATGTACTCATGCTCTCCGCATCCATTTGAATAATAAAATGATTTTATGGCATATGCCCTGTTGCCATCAACCTTGATTTCCTTCACATATTCCACGGTGTCCCCTTTTTCATAGCATACCTCAAGCCAGATGTCCCTTAGTGCTTCAGCATCAAGGGTGTAAGGTTTTTTATAGACGGTCATGATGGAGTTTATACCCATATCATAAGATTTGAGATCAACGACGGCATCTGAGCTCCTATCTTCTAGTGTGTAAATAATCCATGTCTTGGGGTAACTGAATGAGATTCCACTGCCCTTGAACTTATTGAGGTATGATTCTGTTAACGCTGACCCTTCAGTTGCATCTACACTATCATAACTGGATTCAGTACTGTAATCGGTAAATACGGTTGCTGCAATCGCAAGGGCAATAATCAAGACAAATGGGATTGTAATCGCTATTAGGACCTTTGATGTCTGGCTCTGCTTTTTCCACCAGCTGTTACTCCTCCCGGAATTGAGTTTAAACCCGCAGCTGGAACAGAAGACAGCATTTCTCCTGTTTTCTGATCCACAGTTTGAGCACCTTTTCAAATGCACACCTCCAGTTAAAAAAATAAAATGGGGGCTATCTTATCAGCCCGAGAATGCCTGCGATACCAAGGAAAACTGTTCCAGGGATTGCATAGGCAGATATGCTTATAAGAAGCCAGATAGCACTGACTATTAGGATCACACCGCCCCTTCTGGGGTTGTTCCTCACATATACTGATCCTATGATCCCCACAATTGAGGCCAGTATTGCACTGATACCCAGATAGAGGAGTTCAGAGCCGAAAACCGAAAGTACAATGGCAAAAAGACCTCCAAGCAAACCGAAGATTGCCCCAATTATTCCAAGCACAAGTTCAAGTGTCCTTGATGTTTCTACAGCATCACTCATTACAATTCACCTCCATCAGACATTCAGGGTTGTTCTGTATATGGCCGAGTCATCGTCAGCCACCAGGTCAGTGAATATCAGCAGCTCCACCTTCACGGGGGTTCCTGAGTCAATGAAATCAATGGTGCTGAATTTAACTGGCTGACCCGATTTCGCATCATTGATGTTCCATGCGAGTGGATTGTCGTAAAGCAGATTTCCCTCTGAGTCATACCACTTAAGGTGCATCTCAAGGTAGGAGAAGTCCTTGAGTGGCGTGATCTTTCCCTTCACAGAGTAACTTCCATAGCCCTCTGAGACGACTTCAATATCCTCAACCCTGATTTCAGATTGGGCCTGTGTGTTTGATTTTTCTGCACTGGATGCTTCAGTAGCGGTGTTATCTGGCGACATCATCCCGCCTATTGCAACAACAAGTATAAAACCAAGACACAGTGCCCCGATGATAACACCTGCCCTGGTTGCTGAACTCTGTTCATCCCACCAGCTCATTTTATCAACCTCTTTTTTGATCCAGAATTGTTCAGAGATGGAGTATGAAGTACTTCAGTGCCTTTGTGAGTATACCCAGCCCCACACCGGCTGCAAGACCTGTTGAAAATCGCAGAAGATTGTTGCTTTCCCTGTAACCAAGTAGCTGTGTGAATCCATCTAGAAATGTTGGTACCATCATAAGTAACGCCGCTATTATCATGGTGGTATCATATTCAATCACTGTGAGGTATGCGTATATGAAGTATGCAAATGCACCTGTATATATGCCGGTACACCTTGAACATACAGGAAAATAGTGGCCTCTTACTGAAAATGTTCTCTCTGGTTTTCTGTGGCACAGATACTTCAGTTTCATATGGGCAACACCATCTCTAAAATGTCAATTAGGACAATTACTTAATCAGTACCTTATTATATTTAAATGTTAATGTTTTTCATTTACATTAATAAATTTTTTTAAGGATTGTGGTACAATTTTTCATCATGAATTCTCTGCATTCACCCATTAACTTCATTATACCTAATGACATATGATGGCGCAATCATCATAAAGCACCCATCATCTGAATGGTATGAGCAAATTCGGTGTAATGTAAGGTGGGATATCCCTCTTTTAACTGACACCTTACAAGATATCTCAGGATTCAGAATAAAAAAGAGTCATTTCTGAATGTCAATCTGTATAGAGGAAAATATATATAGAATGATCAGAATAAGATAACACCATATGCAAGGAATTGTTTTCCCTGAACAAATCTTTGGGATAGGAAAACTTAAGGGACGTGATAATAATGGATACAACGCTGATATCCACAATATACTCCATTGAGCCGGTGATGTTCTGCATAACACAGTTCTCACCAAAGAAGGTTGTACTGCTCAAGGAGGATAAGGCGCCAAGGGAGAAGGAACAGGTCGAACAGGTCCTCAGAGACACCCTGGGCAACTTCGTTGAGATAACGACATTTGAGACAAGCCTTTATGATGTTGTCACCATTGCAAAGGACATGGTTGAGATCATAGATGAGGAAAGGGCCAACGGAAGGCGCGTGGTGGTTAACATAAGCGGGGGCAGGAAGACCCAGGCACTCGGTGCACTCTTTGGCTGCTATGCCAGGAACCACGATGTTCAGCGCATAGTGTACGTGACTGAGGAGGACAGTGAACTCATAGACCTCCCAATACTTAGCTTCGGGATCTCCAAGACCAAGAAACAGGTCCTTGAGGAACTCAAGGCCGGTGAAACATCGGTTAAGAACCTTGCAGTCAAGATAGGTATAAGCAGGGGGATGACCTACAACCACATAAGGGAACTCCGTGACATGGGGTTCATAGACCGTGAAAGGCTTGAAATAACCTCTGCAGGCGAACTTGCAGTGCTCTAAATAATTTTCATGGACACATCTTAACCTATAAGGAACTAAAGTGTCCTCAATGCCAATAATCTCTTTAAACAGGACAAAAGATTTTTTTGGAAGAGAAAAGGAGATAAGAAGAATTAATGAGGCCCTCAATGACCCCGGATTTGTGGTTGTGACGGGTAAGATGGGCTCAGGGAAAACTGCTATTCTCAGGAGAATCCAGGAGGAAAACTCCAACAGGACGACCTTCATTGATATGAGGTGCACCGATATCAGGAGGTCCCATGAGGGTATACCTGACTTCAGGAGGATAACAGTTCTTGCAAGAACCATGGAGTGGAATATACTCCTTGACAGCATGCCCCCTGAGAAGTCATCCATTACAGATGCATGGAAGATGTCACAGATGCACTGCATGAGGTGTGCTGTGGCGGTGAGGTACAGTGCAGGACTTATCAGGGATATTCAGAAGGAACTACCCAGGGCGGCTGTTGTTGAGGTGCCACCCCTCACAGAAAGAGACACAGAAAGGTACATAAGGTTCAGGGCACCGGCTGTCAGGGCTGTCAGGGCTGGAATAGAATATATCCATGAGGTCACAGGGGGCATGCCCCTATTCATTGACAGCTTCCTGAATGTGCTATCAGATGGAATCATATATGGTCCCGCGCTCCTTGAGGAGAACTTCAAGGCAAAGTTTCAGCAGATAGCCTTTCCATGGATCGCTGAACTTAACCGCCTGACCCTGAGGGAAAAGAATATACTGAGTCTTTTAAAGGACGGTCCCCTTGGAGGGGATGAAATACCTGCCAGCAGCAGTGAACTTGAGGAACTTGAACTCAGGGGCCTCATTGAGCTTCATGGAAATAGATGGAGTCTCGGCTCAGATCTCCTTAGAAGGGTCATTGTTGAACTTGAGAATCAGACGGGGTGTATCTAGTTTTCATTCAATAAAAAAAAAATAAAATGGGGTTATCTGCCCCTCCAGTAACCGAATCCCACCAGGAACACAAGGGCCACAACACCTAGAAGTGCGTAAAGCGGCACCTGGCTTTCTGATGAACCACTCTGGGTTGATGCTGAAACCTCATAGGCTTTACCTGATTCAGCACCCTTTCCTGTTTCATCAGGGGTAGCTGGGCTCTGACTTTCAGCCGTTGAACCTGATGATCCTGTGTATGATTCACCTGATGAACCTGAGGGTCTCTGTCCTGTCATCCCGGCACTTTCACCATTACTGTCTGAACCTGAATGGCCTGGATTCCCTGAACCTCCTCCCTGCGGTAAATTGACTGATGCGCCTGTTGCAGCTGCAAGGGCAGAGGCAAACCTTTTGAGGGACGCCTGGTTGACCGAGGAGACCTTAACAACCCAGTTATTGAAGACTATGTTTGCACAGGTATGGTGGCAGCACACCACACCATACTGCCCGGCAAGTTCAATGTAGCGGTTTGCAAGGTCCCGAAGGACAGCCTTGTCCGCATTCCAGATGTTCCGCCTTGCAGCCTCAAGGACCCAGGCAATCATTGACTGGGTTGCAACAGCCTCATAGTCCCCTGATGCCCTGAACCTGTCACTGAGGAGGTTCACAGCAAGCTGGTTCCACAGTTCATTGCTCACAGCACCGGTTGTGACGGCCACACCGAACACATTCTTGTACCTTGAGGCGTATTCCAGCCAGCCGCTTGGTGAGCTGAGGAGTGAGTCCATGTAGCGCGGGTTGAGGAGCTGGGATCTCACCTCAAGTTCAATCTCCTCTGCAACGGTCCTCACTGTGACCGTGTTCCTGTTCCGTATATCCACCAGTGCGGTGTCAGGGTTGCCGCCGAGGTGGCGTGATGCAAGGACCATTCCACCGAACCAGTCATAGTAGTCGTCTGTGTCAATGAGCCTCCAGGTGCTGTCCAGGTTCTGTGTAACAAGGTTCACCCTACCCAGGAGGTACTGGAAGGTGCCCCTGCTCTGCTGTATATCCACTCCCCCGGGGGTTGACCTCCAGGCATAGGAGACCCTTGAGAGGTAGACATCTGCAAGTTCAGCGCTGGTATTCCACCTTGAGGTTGCCGGTGTCATATCTGATACCCCTGTACCCTCAAGCACGAGCCCCCTGAGTCCAAAGACACGGTCCAGTGAGCCGCATTCACTGTAGTGCCTCTTAACATAGTTTTCGGTGTCATTTGCCTCTGCAGCCATCTTAACAGCGGCGTTCATGAGGTCTATCCAGAGCTGGTTACCTGTGACGGCAGTTACAAATACGTCGATGCGCGGCCTTGGTATCTCAACGCCGTTCACTGTGATCCTGAGTTCTGATGCGTCCATGAGGACAGGTTCAGGTTTGACGTCACCGTTGGTGTTCCACTGGGGCTTAACCCCGAGGAGGTACATGAACTCTGCAATGGCAACCCCATCGGTCCTCAGAAGCTCGGTACCCCACATCACCATTCCGATGAGTTCAGGGAATTTTCCGTGCTTCATGTAGTACTCTGCAAGGAGGGTGTCTGTGATTTTCTTTGCGGTCTCCCAGGCGGCCCTTGTCGGCATCTTCTTGGGGTTGGTGGCGTAGAAGTTGGCGCCTGTTGGAAGCACATCACACCATGCAGGGTCACCTGCAAGGCCTGGCCTCACAAATCCACCTCCAAGGGCTGAAAGCAGGCTCTGCCATTCGGTGTTTCCACGTATCTTTCTGATTGTCTCATTGATGAATTCAAGGTCGGTGCCGTTTATACCTGCAGGGGCAGTGCCGTTTATGATGTTCCTGATCCATGTCCGTGCAAGGTTCTTGACCGAGGCTATCTCGTCGCTGTATCTCAGGGGGTCCTTAAGCATTTCAGTGTAGACTGGCTTTGAGGGGTAGAGGGTTTTTCTGATGTTCTCCAGGAACTCTGACCTTGATGATGCTATGGTGAGAACCTCCTCAACCAGCTCCTCACCCTCAAGCACCCTTCCCAGGCTGTGAAGTCCCAGGGGGATTATGTCTGATTCTATCTCATGGAGACTGAGGTGGAGCCTCTCCAGGGCATCTGTGAAGTTGCCTGACATGTTGAAGCCCATCTCTGAGGCTCTGGATCTGATCTGGGACTCAATGGCAGGGAGTATCTGGCTGTTACCAACCTTCAGGGCGTTCTCGTACTGGTGGATGAGGTCATGTATCTCAATGAGTTTACCGTACAGTCCGCTCTCGACCATTGCAGGGGTCATGTGGTCGATTATGAGTGCCCCGCTCCGGTCCTTTGCAACCATGCCCTCCCCTGGATTTGAGACTATGTAGGGGTAGATGTTTGGTATCCCTGTGAGCTGGAATGGCCAGTCATCCTCCATGAGCCCTATCATCCTTCCAGGGAGGAACTCCAGTGTCCCGTGGGTTCCAAGGTGTATCATTGCATTTGCCCCGAAGACGTTCTCCATCCACCTGTAGAAGGCTATGTACTGGTGGTGTGGCGGCAGGTATGGGTTGTGGTAGTCTGTGACCTCGTCCCATCCACGTGCCGGCTGGACCGTCACGAAGATGTTCCCCAGCATTATACCGGGTATCACAATGCTTCCGTTCACCGTCATTATCTTGCCTGGTGCGGCCCCCCATTTTGATATGACCTCTGACCTGAGTTTTTCAGGGAGTTTGCTGAACCATTCCAGGTATTTCTGCACATCAAGGAGCTGCCCGCTGGCCTGCAGTTCTGCCCTGTGCTCACTCACGTACCTCTCAAGGAGTGGCTGTGCCCAGGTACCCTTGTTACCGAACTCTGAGACTATCCTGTAGAGCTCCTCCACATCGGGTATCCTTTCAACCCTGTAGCCTGTCTCGTTGAGCTTCACCAGGAGGTCGTGGAGGCTCCTGAAGACGTCCAGGTATGATGCCGTGAACCCATCCTTGCCTGGTGGGTAGCTGTAGAGTATCACCGCGATTTTCTTATCTGAATTGCTGAGTTCCCTGAGCCTTGCCCATCCATCGGCCAGTTTGACGATCTTCTCCACACCCTGATGAACCACAACCTCATTCCATGATGCGTCGGTGTAGGATACAACGATGGGTGAGAAGACACCCTCGAACCCGGGTATCGTGACCTGCCATGTCCATTCGTACTGGGCACCCAGCGGGTTTGTGAGGCTTGAGTTGCTGTAGAGCTGCACCCCCTTGATCACAGGGATGTTTATCCTCTCAAACTCTGCAAGCGCCCCACCTGATGGCAGGTTGGCGTAGTTGAGTGACCAGGAGTAGAGGGATATCACCGCGTTTATCCTCCTTGTGAGGGGCCCCTTACCGTTAACACCAAGGGCGAGTTCCTCAAGGAGTGAACTCACAGCAGGGTTTGTGGCGCCCTGGTAGAGGTTGAATATGGCCCTTCCCTGTTTCTCTGCCTGGCGTATTATTGCGTCCACGGTCGGTGATGGATTGTAGCTTACAACGACGATGAATGGTCCTGTCATGTTTTTGTTTGCTGTGTACCAGTTCTCGAACTGTCTGTAGATATCTGCCCTCTGGTCTTCCGCCCATGCCGAGAAGTTCTGGTCTATCCATCTGAGGCTGTCATATGGTGGTATGAGACCAGGGTTGCCCTCTATCCAGGCCTTTATTCTGGATCTTTCTGCAACCACACTCATGACTCCAAGGTCAGGGTGGTAGAGTCCCCAGTCAGGGGCTGCCATGACCGGCCCCTGATTGTTCTCAACCGGGTTGAAGGTGGTCTCACCGAGGAGGTACTGGATGTACTTTATCATGTTCTCCAGGTTCTCCCTGGCTGCCCCTCCTGATGCAAGGGCGTAGTAGCTTGCAATGTAGGTATTCTCCACTGTGTCCGGTGTGTCATTTCCTGGTGTTCCGCCGAGGAGGTTCAGACCTGTTCCACCGTAGGGGTCAGTGTCTGTGTCTGTTGGGTAACCGAAGGCAGCTGCTATCATGTTTCTCTGGTTCGCGGGACTCCTCAGGAGGTATGGATACCAGGAGTCGCCCCAGCCTGTCCCGGGCATTGCCATGTCCAGGTAGGCGAAGTTCACGTGCTCCATAATCCAGTCACTGGTCGCTGAGGATGGGTCCCACATGTCATGGTAGATTATCCTCCTGTTACCCATTGACTTCAGTATGCGTCCCTTCTCAGGGACTGAGCTTATGATGGCTATATCCGGCATGAATGTGTGGTTCAGTGTTTGGCTTGAGGTCACGGTGTATGTTACCGGCCGGTAGGTGTGGTAGCTTATCCTCACCTCAACAGGGAATGTGTCACTGAATGTAACCCTGTAGGATCCGTCTGCCGCTGTTCGTGTTTCATTGATAACCGAACCATTGTATATCACGGTGATGCTTGCATTCTTCACCGGCAGTGCATCCTGGAGTGTGGTGTATCCTCCTGATGTTTCATTGTAGATCTCCTTTATATGTCCTGAAACCTCCGCTGCGCTGGCTGTCCCTGTCAGTGTAACTGCGAGTATTACTGCCATTACTGTGATGAATCTTTTAATATTTTCACCTCCCTTTAATTTTATTCAGGTTTACTTTAAGGGAGGCGATATTTAAAATTAACTTTAATTATTTTAAAACAAATTTTAAATATGTTTATTCATATGGTCCGATTAAATGCCTTTGCTGATAATAAAAGAAGTTGATGGGGTTTTCAGGTTATTTGGCGGGGATTTTTTACTATTCACTGATAATAAAAGAGGTGATTGGAGTTAAACGTGGTGGCTGTTTCTCCTCATGGTCTCAGCCCTCTCCCTGTAACCTCTGATACCCCCGCTATCCTCCTGGAGGTTGAAGAACACAGAGTGTATGACCTCACCTGCATGTGTCAGGGTCGAGCCCACAAGACCCTCTGCAGTGTACCTGTGGTCTATCCCGTAGCCGGGGGATGGGTAACGGTGTTCTTCTGCGTTCATGATCCTCTCAATGAAGCCATCGGGGTCCACAGGGTCGTATTTTACATCATCATGGAGCATGGCCTCGATTGCATAGCTCTTTATGATCTTATCATGGAGTTTCCTGTAGGCTGAACTTCTTGATACAAGTTCAAATCCTGCAATTCTACCGTTGATTGCAACAAGCACTCCGTTCTGATCTTTAAGCGGTTTGAATGGTTTTTTGAATTCCTCCAGTGTCTTTCTCTTCTTTCTGTAGGCATCTGCCATTGCACCTGTTTTTGAGGTTGAGCCGGCCCTCCTGTGGAGCCTGTTAACCTCATCCCATACGCTGCTCTGGCGTGAGCAGTACGCCTGCAGTAACTCTTCCTGGTTCCTGATATTGATCTCCCTGATATCCTCAAAGGTGTCACGTATGACATGCTCATCCTCAGGGGCATCATCTATTTCAGCGCTTCTACCAATGTTCTCAAGGTTCTCTGTCACGGTCCTTGTCTTGGTAACCCTTACGTTGAGTGCAGCCACCCTTTCAGGGTCCCTGAACTCCTTTGAGGTGTAGGACCATCTGCCCTGCTCCACGCAGCTTACAGGTATCATGGTTTCTGACTTCTCAGGCAACAGAACTGTGACGTTGGCCACACGGTTCTGCTTGGCACCCTCCAGTTCCTCCCCGTCAATTATGAGTACGGGTTCATCAGCCCGGTTAACTGCAAGTACCGTGGGTACTGAGCCATATTCGTCCACCTCACCTATACTTATGAGGTCCTTGCTCATGGCATCTCTCAGTGTAAGGTAGTTCTGGCTCCCCTCAGGCGCCCTCACCGGGATGACCTCCATCTGACCTGAAACCTGGGGTTTGAGGAACTCCAGGCTATCAAGACAGCTCTTGACTATCTCATTCAAAACATCACCTCTCAATGTTAACAGCCAGATAATTCACTCTGGCTCTAGTTATGTATATGTAAATTATTGAATATAAATATTTTTACTGAATAATTGAAAATATTTTATTCAAATATGGGTGAAATATCTGTTTAATGAAAGAATTGCATTTAAAATGCGATATTCTGAAAGATTTGAAGTGTTTACAGGGGCACGCTGTGATCCTGGTTTCCTTCTCTGAGAGCCTGTAAGCATTTAATAAAAAATTAGAGGTATTATGGGGATATATCAGCTGTTGTCCATGAGGGCGGCCCTCAGGTCCTCAACAGGTACATCGTAGGTCTCACAGACCCTCTGGAGCCATGCCAGTGTCGACTCAGGTGTTAGGGACATGGAAACCCTGAAGAGCTCTGCAAGCACCTGAAACTGTGGTGAGGCGGTATCAAGGATTTTCACAAGTGATCTTGAAAGTTTGAGGCATTTCCTTGCGTTTGATATGAATGAGCTCAGGGTCTCCTGGTATTCAAGGGCATCCACGTCCCTCTCATCATCCATTATCACTGTGGGGGTGAAGATGTCGTACTCCCAGTTGAAGAGTCCCAGGATGAATCCCCTCTTATCCTCTGCCCCCTCAAGGTACCCTGATATGATGGACAGAATACCGTGGGATACCGCCGATGGACTTGACCTCAGGTTGCCTGTAACCCCCAGGCTTGACTCCAGCAGTTTCTTCAGGGAGGTCTTCATCCAGCCGCTCTGGGGGTCGTCAAGGTCGTTCAGCGTGGCCTCCACAACCTTCCTAATCTCAAATGGTTTATCTGTGAGGTCAAAGAAGTGGGGGTAGCGGGATTTCATTTCCATCTTCAGCTCCTCTGTATCGTGTTCCCCAGGGTCTTCACGGGTCTCCTGGAAGGCCTCAAAGAGGATAATGTCCCTTAAACGTATGTGGGACGTCCACTCGGTGAAGTATTTTATCCGGATATCCTCGGCGGTTTTACGCCCCAGTGGGGTGTTCAGGAGGGAAGGATGGTATTTCAGGAACTCCTCCCAGCCCTCAAGGCCGGTGTATCCTGATTTCAGGATTCTCTCTGCAGCCTCATTATATTTCATGCCTTCAAATATGTCCAACATACCACCTCTAGAAGAGAGAGGGAGGTCACTGAGCCTCCCTATACACAAATATCCTGAATAAAACAATCATATATGTAGCAGTGTATATGTATTTTATTGAATATAAAGGTTGTGGTGAAGTTGATGAAAATAGTTCATTTATTAATCCTATGATTAAAATGTATAACAGAATTCTCCCGGGATTCTAAAAAAATAAAATGGGGATGTCGCAGCTACCTCCCGGTACCCTTAAGGTAACCGGCTCCAAGGAGTGCGACAATTGAAACTATACCCAGTATGGCGTAGAGTGGAGTTTCAGTGGATCCGGAGTTGCTGTTACTTGATGCTGCGACCTCGTATGCCTTACCAGATTCTTTACCGGTCTCTGAAGGCGTATTCTGAGATTTTGCTGAAGCCTCCTCTGAAACCGCAGATACGCTCCTACCAGGGCTGATATGTCCCTCTGATCCCCCAGGTGTGGATGGGTTCTCTGATCCCCCGGGCCTGCCCGGTGTAACATCAGGCGCGGGATCTCCTTCCACCTGAATGGCAGCCCCTGTGGCGTACCTGAATTTCTCAAGGAAGGTCCTGAGTTCAGCGGAATTCAGTGAGGAGAGCTTCAGTATCCAGCTGTTGAGCTGGATGTTACCGCATGTGTGATGACAGCATGCAACACCGTACTCACTGGTTGTCCTCACGTAGATATCTGCCAGCATCCTCAGGGTCTCCCTGTCGGCATTCCAGTAGCCCCTCCGGGCGGCGTTTAGGAGTGTGCCTGTTATACTGATGAGTGCATATGCATTCTTCCCTGTTGAAAGCCATTCCCTGACTCCGAGACCATATCTGTCCCTTATATAGATATTCACTGCTTCGTTCCACATGGAATCAGTCACAGCGTCTGGTACTGTCACCTTCCAGCCCCAGAGGTTCTCAAAGAAGTTACCTGATATGTAACTGGCGCCGGCATAGCCCTCCCGCATCATGGCACTGATCCATTCCCTGTTGAAGAACTTGCTGTGCAGGTCCCTGAGGATGAACTCTGAGAGCGTGTCGATGCCTGGTTTTGCCGGGTTCACCTGGTTCAGTATGAAGAGTTCAGGTCTCCTTCCTTTCACCCTCTCAACAGCAAGGCTGAAACCGCCAAGGAACTCGTAGTTATGGTCCAGGTCCAGGACTCCGTGTTTTGTATCTGAACGTGAATGGTAAACCCCGTCGATGTCCCTCAGCCTCCTTGTGAAGATCTCTGTGTTGATGGATCCCCAGTCGTCCTCCCGGTAGGAGTACTTCATGTCTGAGATG
Organism: Methanothermobacter sp.; assembly: GCF_030055425.1. Taxonomy (NCBI): domain Archaea; kingdom Methanobacteriati; phylum Methanobacteriota; class Methanobacteria; order Methanobacteriales; family Methanobacteriaceae; genus Methanothermobacter; species Methanothermobacter sp. The sequence continues at coordinate 77,037 of NZ_JASFYE010000005.1, read as the reverse complement.
AAGGCGTCGCCGAGTTCCAGTCTGTCACTCCAGGTATCTGAGAGCTGTGCACCTGTTCTAACACCTGATGACCCCCACTCGCCAGGTGGAGGACCGAATATCCTGCTCACAGCCATCCTACCCGCCTCGGAAGCTCCAAAGTTCTTCGAAAGAAGAGCCTCTGTGTCGCTGAGCCAGTGCAGTGCTATGAAGTTCATCTCAAGGGGATCGTCCCCTGGCACAAAGAGACCTGCAACCCTCACTGTTTCAAGAGCAGCATCCAGGGCCTCCCTGAGTCGGGACCTCATTGGTTCAGGTTTCCTTGAAATCTCCCCTGCAAGTGTTGTGTATGACGCTGCAAGCGCCACCCTCACGGACCTGTCAATGAGAACCGCGCACTGGGGGAAGGTCTCCCTGAGTATACCTGATATGGTAATGAGGACGTCGATTCTGGGCCTGCCAAGCTCTGATAGTGGAACTGCCCTCACACCCAGGACGTTGCCGCTCCTCTGGGCCTGCTGTGCATAGACCGGTTCAACACCAAGAAGCCTCATTATGAAGGCAATGGTGGCACCGTTATCCCTCTGGGTCTCGGTTGCCCAGAGCACCACACCCAGTTCCTCAGGGGTCCCGTTGTAGGCTGCGAGCGCATCCCTCACAAGGTCCAATGCCTTAAGGTAGGCGTCCCAGTAGGGCAGCTTCTGGGGGTCAAGGCCATAGAGGTTACCACCCGTCGGAAGGGCCTCAGGGGTCCTTATGGGGTCGTTACCCAGGGATGGGGGAATGTAGAGTCCATTGAGTGCCCTGAGAAGCATTGAACGCTCCCTGGCAGGGCTTTCAATGATACTGGCGGCGAATGATGCCACCTTCACCGCGGCGGCCTCCTCAAATGCCGATAGGACCCTGCCACACCTTTCCCTGAGGGCCTCTGTGACATTACCACCACTCCGCACGGTTTCAATGATAAGATCCACCGCGCCTGTTATGTTTCTGAGGGCTTCCTCCGGTGTTATAAACCTGTTGCCTCCAGCAGGCACCGCTGTGATCCTTGATGCCATTGAGAGTACAAGTGCCCTCACCATCTCAGGTGTCCAGTCACGTCCAAATACATGGAGCCCCAGTGGTGTGATGGAGGACTGCAGATGGATGATGTAGTCGTGTATACCCTCTGCAAGTTTCTCGGGTGATTCGCTGAAGTTCACCACGGATTCCAGATGCAGGCGGGATGCAAGTTCCACCATCTGCGGGATAAGTGCGCTGTTCCTCTCCTGCATGTACCTCTCTGTCAGTGTCTTGAGTGCCATCATGTCATCATCAAGGACTGTCGCTGCAAGGGGCTGTACCAGGTGGCTTATGATAACTGCAAGGCCGCGCCTCTTGGCATGGAGGGCCTCACCCACACCATCCATGGTGTAGAGGTAGATTGATGGTATGTTCCCTGTGCAGATTTCAGGGAAATCGGCCCCTGAAAGTCCGGCGTCCTTCCCTGGCAGCCACTCATAGGTTCCATGCCTTCCCAGGTAGACCGCTGCATCAGCACGCCCCTGAAGGTAGGAGTAGAATGCAAGGTACTGATAGTGTGGCGGTATAACAGTGCTGTGATAGAGGAAATCAGCGTTTTCATAGCCCCTCTGTGGCTGGGCAGCCAGGTAGATGTTCCCGAGTTTTATAACAGGGAGCACGAAGTACCTGGTGCCGTTTCGTGTAACAGTCATCACATTGCCTGGAGGGGCGCCCCATCCACACAGTCCGGGTATCCTGAGATTCAGGAATGATGTCTTCGCCCTCTGGAAGTCAGCCCAGCGGTTTTCATGGTTCAGTATACTCTGAAGTGCCGCGTGGGCCTCATCAAGGTATCTCAGTGCGTTCTGCTTCTGTGTTATGTTCATGGACTCCAGGGTGGACCTGAGTTCCCTGTACCATTCGCTGAGGATCCTTGCTGATGTCGCCCTTAAATCCGCGGTTACCCGCGCTGGATTGAGATTGTAGACCTTCCTGCAGATGGCCTCCATATAGCCCATGGGTCCCTGCTCCATCTGAAGCCTTGTAACCTCAGGGAGATTCCGGTACCAGTCCATGAATTCATTCACAGGGTAGAGCACTGCATGCTCTGCAAGTTTCTCAAGTTCGCCGGGGGCCCATGTACCCACGTTTATCCCGCCGCTGAGCATGAGGTCAAGGAGTGCCCCGGTACCTGCAGGCACATCAACCCTGTATCCGCTGGCATTCAGGATCCGGAGGATCTCCATTATTGATTCAGGGCCGTTTAGTGAATCCGCACCTGCGATTCCCTGTTTTCCGGGTGGGTAGTTGTAGTAGATGAGCGCAACCCTCTTATCACTGTTTGCAAGTACCCTGAGGCGGCTCCATGCCGCTATCCTGGATGCAAGTCGCTCCACCCTTTCTGTAATGGGCTCTGTGAGGTCAACGGCAATTCCCGTGAGGGTGTCGGTTACACGGCATGTTGCACCCATCACCACGGGCATTATCTGTCCCTGGGTCTCCTTGAGGGCGATCACATTTGTGTTTATACCCAGACCCGATGTTTCTATTTCCCAGGTGTTCACATCTGAGCCATATATGAACGCCGGTACTAGGAGTATCCCGTGGGTGTTTATGAGGCTGTTAACCATTGCCTTGCTGGTCTCACCACCAACCAGCCATGTCAGGCTGATGATGGCATCGACCCTTGACATGTTGGTTGCCTGGTCAATGAAGTAGCTCCTTATACCTGCAAATTCGTACATACCGTTACCCATGTTTGACTGGGAGATAAGCGGAAGCACATTGAGTCCCTGGACCTCAAGGGCCTCTATCATTGCATCTATATGTCGGAGGTCACCCCTTTCAAAGGTGAGCGCGCTCCAGGCGGTTATTCCCACTGTTCTCCTTCCGGGTCTCAGGTAGAGGGACGCGTATTCTGTGAAGTTACTGTAGAGTCTTCCGTTACGGTATAGGCCAAACTGTGGCACCGTGGTTGGTGCCGTGCAGTTGAATCTGCCAGGGAAACTCTTTGCAAGTATGTATTCAAGCATCCGTGCCCTGTTTTCAGGTGAAGCGGTATCTGGAACATAATACTTTTTGACTTCAAGGTAATCTGCCATTGCAGGGTACTGGGCCTTGAGCATGTCAACCATCTGCATGGATGTCTTCCCCATCGGGGGGTATGATATGCTTGAGAATATCTGCTGTATCTCCATGTCAGTCAGTGCTGTTCCATTGGCATTCACAAACCTCACACCGGCGAAGTTTGAGAGCCTAACCACTGGAATTGAGAAGTAGGGGCTTGGATAGGACGCTATCACCTTACCATCGAGTTTTCCCTGGGATTTCAGGTTTACAAGGGTATCTGTGACTATCCCTGGCTGTATGTTACTGAGGTAAATTACGTGGGCCCATTCCACGAGTTCAGGGATCTCACTCACGTTCTCGGAAACCTGTGTTGTGCTCCTGGCTTTGAATTTCACCTCAGGGTATCTGCTGCTTATCTCGTGCATGGGCTGGACTAGCTGCCCTGCCTCTGTGGGCCATGTTATCACGAGAAAGTGTATATCGCTCTGGTTTCCACCGTCTGTACTGTTGGCTGCCGATACAGGCGCTGTCAGTGCTAAGATCACAAGGAATAGCATCAGTGTAATGTATTCTCTTCCAGTCATTTTTCACCTCCTTTTAATTTTTATCAGATTTACTTGAAAAATTAAATATTTAAAATTTTCTTTAATTAAATTAAATTAAATTTGTAATACGGCCTTATTCAACAGAAAAACTATAAAAGTAAAGGGATACCATAGAAATAACATTGAGGTGGTGCAGTGAATGGGAGGGGAGATTCAGCTCACAGATGAACAGCGCAGGGCCGTGGAACACTTCACAGGCCCAATGCTGGTTGTTGCAGGGCCAGGGGCCGGGAAGACAAGGATCATAGTTGAGAGGGTGGCCAACCTCATGGAGAAAAGGGGGGTTGACCCAGGAAGCCTCGTGGTGATAACCTTCACAAAGAAGGCTGCCGATGAGCTGAAGGAGAGGATACTGGGCCGTGTGGGATCACGGGCAGAGGAGATGCAGATATCCACCATACACTCATTCTGCAACCGCATACTCCGCATGTACCCGGACCACCACCCCATGGGTTCCCACTTCCATGTCCTGGATGAGGAGAAACAGCTCATGTTCATCTACGACCACAGGGAAGAACTCGGATTGGAGCACACCCCCAGGGAACGCTTCCCCAAACTCCAGGCCTTCTTCAGCGAATGCCAGGAGAACATGATTGAACCGGAGGCCCTGCTGGAATACCACCGCACCAATGGTTCAAAAAAGACAGATGTCGTCGCTGCAGAGGCATATGGTAAGTACCTCAAACTCATGGAGGAAAAGAGGGTCCTGGACTTCTCAGGGATGCAGTGGCAGGTGGTGAAACTTCTTGAAAATGATGGGGGGGTCCTCCAGGACCTCAGATCAAGGTACAGGTTCCTCATGGTTGACGAGTACCAGGACACCAACCCCATACAGGAGAGGTTCCTGGAGCTCCTTGCAGGTGAAGAGAAAAACATATTCGCAGTTGGGGATGAGGACCAGAGCATATACGGGTTCAGGGGGTCCACACCAGAGAACTTCCTGGGCTTCGAGGACAAGTACGATGCAGAGGTTGTGATGCTTGAGAGGAACTTCCGCTCGGTCCCCAGCATAGTGGACATCACCCAGAGGTTCATGGAGGATTACAGGGACTACCCCAAGACCATAAGGCCGGTGAGGAACTCAAAAAACAGGGTCTTTATCCTGGACAACCCCACCCACCAGGATGAACCAGGAAACATAGTCAGCATAATAAGGGCCCTCGTGGATCACAATGTGATCCCCCACCAGGGGTACGTGACACTCCTCTTCAGGAGTGTTAAACACGATGCAGTTGAGATAATGAATGAACTCAGAAGGGAGGACATACCCTTCAACGTCTACGGTGAGGGCGGATTCTTTGACAGGGAGGAGATACTCTATATCATACAGCTCCTCCACCACACAAGGAACATAAGGCGGAGGATAATCAGACTGAGCAATGAAAACACTGAACACTTTGAGAGTGAATTCATGGACCTCACCGGTGAAAGCATTGAGATAATCAAAAATATGGGTGATGAGGGCTTCAGGTCACTCAGAAACCACGAAGAATTCAGGGAGGCAGGATTCACTGATCCAGATGATATTGAAAAACTCGTTGCCCTCAACAGACTCATAGACAGTGAACTAGGCGTCCTTGAGAGGTACTATGAGATCCTTGAGATCAGCAGGTACCCCCACAGGCTCCTTGAGAGGGGTGATGATGAGTCAAGGGAGAAACTCTACAACCTTGCAAGGTTCAGTTCAATAATCAAGGACTATGAGCGGGTATCATCAGAGCCCACCGTGGAGGGTCTCATGGAGTTTGTGAGGATGGCAATGAATGGAAGCGTTAAGAAGTACGACCAGATCCTCCTTGACAACCCGTACTCGGTCAATGTCATGACCATGCACAGGGCAAAGGGCCTTGAGTTTCCCGTTGTCATAATCTGTTCCGTGTTCAATGGCAAGCTACCCAGGAAGAATAGAGATGAAAGGGGGGACCTCAGCATCCCTGATGAACTCAGAAAGAGTACTGGAAGGGGTGATGTACTTGAGGAGAGACGGCTATTCTATGTGGGAATGACAAGGGCCCAGGACATGCTCATAATTTCTGCGACAGAGAACCACCGGGGGAGACTGGGGTATTCGCCATTCATAGAGGACCTCCTATCAGCTTCAAGGATAACAAGTGATAAACTGGGGAGGATAGACCCTGAATATGCCAGGATAGAGGTCATAAAGAACACCTGTGAGGTGGAGGATATTGAATCCATGGAGACCTTCAGGATGAGCTTCACAGAACTCAACACCTACCTCACATGCCCATTCAGGTACATGATGCTCTATGAGTACGGCTTCGATGTCCCCTCAACCATGAACCAGCTCTATGGGATGGCGGTCCATGAGTGTCTCAGGAGGATAAACAGGCGCCTCATGAGGGGTGAGGCCATAACCGATGGCTACATACACGAGCTGGCATCAGAGAACCTCAGGGATCTGAATTTAAGCCGGGAGGCATTTGATGCCTTCAAATCCAAACTGAAACGCTACATTGAGGATATAAGGTCCCGTGCAGCCAGGATAATCTCTGCAGAGAAACCCTTCAGTATAATGAGGGATGGCTTCATGCTGACAGGTCAGACAGACCTCATCATAGAAAATTCCAATGGTGGACTGGAACTCGTTGACTTCAAGGCAATGACAGGGGAGGGTATAGAGGCGACTGATATTTCTCTTCAGCTTGGACTCTACAGACACGCCCTTGAAGAGGACTTTGATGGCTTCCTTGCCTACACCTTTGAGGATTCAGAGTGGCATGGGATAGAGCCACTGGATGATGTTGAAGCGGTTCTCATCGAGGTTGCAGGCAGGGTGAGGAGGGAGGAATTCCCTGCAAGGAAGAACGATTTCTGCAGGTGGTGCACCTTCCACTCCATATGTGAACATGTATCAGGGCTCTATGGGACCCTTTAGTTTTCACGGCTTCACCCTGAATGAGTATGTTACAAGGTCGAAGTTTTCCTTCTCCATTTCAAAGTCACCCCTATCTGCCCTGCATATCACGGCATACCTCCCCCTGGGGGTGACAATTATTGTCGTCCTCACAATGCTCCTATTTTCAGGGTAAATGAACTCAAGACCACGGTAGCCATTCACTGTGACCTTCCTTTCGCCTGTGAGATTATCCGGTACAGGGAACCTGTAGTCAGCCTTCAGCTTTTCAACCATGACCATGGTCCTGAGTTCCCCGCCGGGCTCTGCAACGGTGATGGCATACTCATAGCCCCGCTCCACCTCATATGGTGGGTGGATGAAGGAGACCTGCCTCCAGGATGCGGGGTAGTGGAATATAATCTCATGGTTCTCAAAGACCCTGTAGCCTGCTGTGCAGCATGATACAGATACGAGAACCAGAAAAAGAATGGGAATTAGCCTCATCACTTCACCCCAAACGTGGAGGTCATAAAAGAATGGGAATTGGCCTCATCACTTCACCTGGAAGGAGTAGGTGATAAGGTCAAAGTTCCTCTTTTCAGACTCGAACCTCTCAGGCGTTGTTCCGCAGAGTATGACGTAGATCCTCCCGTTCTTCTCAACCCAGGTTACACGTTCCTGTTTCGTCACCCCATCCACGTTGATGGTGTGTATGTTCTCATATGCGGTTACACCGTCAACGGTGAGGGTCCTCTCGGAGATCAGCCTGTAACCTGGCTCACCTGAAAAGGCCCGGTAGGTTTCATCATAGACGTCCTTCAGGGTCCTCCCTGCTGGCAGCGGTATGCTCTGTATGATGACCAGGGTCTCAAGGTTACCAGCATCATCCACCCCTGATGGGTCAGCGACCGCTGCGATGCTGTTTGGACTTGCAACAGTCAGGTTCTCTGAGGTCCAGTTCGCAGGGTACCTGAATGATATCTCACTATCAGAGTACGTCTTATATGGAACGTCCGGGACCGTATTGTTGCCCTCGGTTGTGACGGTACAGCCTGAGACCGCAACGGCCACAGCGATTAGGAGCAGAAAAAAGTATTCCCTCATATCAACCCCCCTTTATCTGTATAGTTAACTATGTATCCCATTATGGATATAGTTAGAGTGGGTGTTATTGATGAGGGGCTATTCGCATATGAGACTACGAACAGGATATGGTTAGAGTGTGGTGTTAGTTATGCTCATGGTAACGTCGAATACCGTTGAGGGTAAGGTGATAGGCAGGTACCATGGTATCGTGACCGGGGATGCGCTCATAGGGGCCAACATATACAAGGACCTCTTCTCAGGTGTTAGGGACGTGGTTGGTGGCAGGACATCGGCCTATGAGAGGGAACTTGCAAGGGCAAGGGAACTGGCCCTGTCCTCCATGAGGGAGGCCGCCGGGAAGCTGGGGGCTGACGCAATTATAGGTGTGAGGATCGACTACCACAACCTTGGGGGTACAATGGGTAACACCATCCTCGTATCCGCCACAGGGACAGCGGTGTCCCTTGAGGAGTGAACCGGGGTGTTGCCATTGGGGAGGTACAGGTGGGCCGTTATTGCGGTTGCAGCGGGCCTTGCAGCGGGCCTCCTATCAGCCATCCTCTCTGTCAGGTTCCAGCTTGTGATATTCGGCTTCAACATCATGTACATAGTATCCCCCCTCCTGGCAGGATTTGTTGAATCCTACATTGCTGGGAGGAGGTACGGGGCAAGCACGGGTGCTGTAAGCGCAATACTGGTCTTTTTCGCTGTGAACATCTATGGATGGTTCTTCCCGGCTGAACCCATCGAGTGGAATGTGTTCACGGTTGGGGGTCTGATGCTTGCCTTCCAGGCGGCCTTCCCCACAGCAGTGAACTTCCTCCTCGCGGCAATCATAACATACCTCCTTGGACTCGCAGGTAAGGGTGTGGGTGACCTTCTGGTACCCAAGAACGGGACCATACCCCTTGGCTATGATGGTGGAGGTGAAGTGCTTGGTATAGCCGCAGGGGAGGCTGTTGGTAAACCCGATGAAATCACAGAACTTCGAAGGCTGGCTGTTGAGCGCATGCTGAGTGATGCTGAGGCCATGGGGGCTGTGGGGGTGGTTGACATTGATGTTGAGGTTACGGTGCTCAGGGACCTCGGTGGGGAGGTTCTCGCTGTGACAGCCACAGGGACAGCTGTGAAGGGTTAGTTAGACTTCATCTACGTTTTTCCAGCATGTCCTCTATTCTCTCAAGTTTCATTTCCAGTTCATCCAGCTTATCACGTAGCATCCTGAACTCATCCCTCCGTGTGGAGTCTATCCTCTCCTGCTCCTTCCTGAGGGTCTCAAGGAGTGTGGATGTAGCGGACGCGGTTATGAGGCTTGTGGATGCAATGGCACTGATCATTATGACCACACCGGTCAGCCTTCCAGGGGCTGTTACAGGTATTATATCACCGTAGCCCACCGTTGTGATGGTCTGGAGGACGTACCATAATGAGTCCTCATATGTCCTCACAAGGGGATTCACCGGACTCTCAACCAGGTAGAATACGATTGTGAATACGAAAAGCACAGATACAAAGAGTCCCAGACCATAGCCCAGGCGGCTGGTCCTTATGAACTCCCCAACAGACCCTGCAAGGTCCCTGAATGCAATGAAGAGCCCCACAACCTTTATGAGGTTCAGAACTGCAAGTATGACAGAATCAGGGTTCACCCCCAGGATGTTCACGCCGATGAAGTAGAAGGGCACCATCACAACGGGAATATTCCACCTGTCGCGGACTCCTGGCTGAAGTATGTAGGCTGCCACAACCGTGATGCTTGTGAGGAGGTCCAGGAGGACTATCCTTGAGAATGTCACGGGCTGGAGGGGAAGAAATGTGCTGATAATGAGTGACAGCCCGTCAAGTCCAAGGAGAACAAGGATGATAATCTCAGACAGTACCCTGAAACCTTTCTGAAGATCTTTCACTTTGGAACCCCCTTGAGGAAAGCATGAACTGGATACTACTTCTATATCGTGGATTATTTATAACCTTTCAGGCATGAAAAATGAAATCTTTCAGATTAAAACTCCATTTAATGTTTCGAATAAGTAATAACAGAATATCAATGTCCTGAATAAGTAATAACATGATATTATCCCCCATTCATGGAAAAACTTTAATAGGGTGATTTTCTATAACCTATTTTTTCTTCTGGAGACTTTCACATGAAAGAGTGATAACAATGAAGGTGACAGTTTACGGTGCTGGTAATCAGAAATTATATACTGAGGAACTGAACCTCCCTGAAAAGTACGGCGGGGAGGCTCCATACGGCGGAAGCAGAATGGCCATGGAATTCGCACAGGCCGGACACGAGGTTACACTTGCGGAACCTGTAAGGGATGTACTGGAAGATGAACACTGGAACCTTGTTGAGGAAGCAGGTGTAACTGTCACAGATAACGATAAGGAGGCCGCAGCTGAAGCCGATGTTGCAGTGCTCTTCACACCCTTCGGAAAGGGAACCATAAATATAGTCAGGGAGATACTCCCTGAGCTACCAGAGGGGGCAGTTATAGCCAACACCTGTACGGTATCACCTGTGGTGCTGTACTACGTCCTCGAAAAGGAATTAAAAATGGACAGAACAGATATAGGTGTGTCCTCAATGCACCCTGCGGCTGTGCCAGGGACACCGCAGCACGAACACTACGTTATAGGTGGAAGGCCCACAGCGGAACTTGATATTGCAACAGATGAACAGATATCAAGGTGTGCTGAACTCGCAGAGAGCACTGGTAAGACAGCCTACGTGGTCCCGGCGGATGTGACCTCAGCAGTTGCAGATATGGGCTCCCTGGTCACTGCGGTGGCACTTGCAGGTGTCCTGGACTACTACTATGTGGGTACCCAGATAATAAAGGCCCCTGAGGAGATGGTTGAGAAGCAGATACTCATGACACTCCAGACCATGGCATCCCTGGTTGAGACATCAGGTGTTGATGGAATGGCCAGGGCCATGAACCCTGAACTCCTGGTGAAAAGCGCAAGGTCAATGCACCTCCTTGATGAACAGGAGGAACTGGACGCAGCCCTCAGGAAGATCTCCCAGCTCAACGATGATGTCATGAAATGGATCGAGGGCGCAGAGGTTAAACACACGGACCTTGTGGCTGCCCAGGCCCTCACAGGTGAACTCAAAACCGTCATGGGGGACCGTGCAGCTGAGGGTACAATAAGAAGGTGCATGAGGAAGATGTTTGAATAGGGGGTTTGAAGTTGATAGAGAGGATACTCAAGGACCTTGGAAGGGTGAACGGTGTTAACGGATCCCTTGTTGTTGGAAAGGACGGTCTCATAATAGAGAGTGAGGTTTCAGGTGACATCGACGCGGAACTCGTGGGTGCAATGGCCTCAGCGGTGTTCGGTACAGCCGAGAGGTCGGCCGAGGAGATAAAGCATGAGCCCCTCGAGCAGGTCATGATTGAGGGTAAACGTGGTAAGACCCTCATGATCGATGCCGGTGAGGGGATCCTCGTCGTGATAACCGATGTGGATGTGAACCTGGGAATGATCAGGATAGAGATGAAGAGGAGCGCCGAGAGGTTAAGTGACCTTCTCGGATAATATTAATTTATTTTTATCATGGTTATTTTTCGTAACACGATATTTATCTTTGTAGCTATTATTTAACTTTTTTATTTTTTGTTAATGGTTATCATTTAATAGTAAAGATTATAGAAGATATAGAGGAGTATTACTAACTCAATGTATTCATTACAGTAATAATTTATCATATCAAGCGCGGGTGATTAGGTGAGCTTGTGGAGTAGTAAGGTTTCCTTTAAAGATCATTATGTTGATGATACATTTCCTCTTGTAAGATCTGCAAAGTTAAAAATTAACAAAAAATCAGTTTATACACCTTTATTATGGCTAGGGCACCTTCCCTCAGCTCAGCCACATATATGGAATCATTTTGATATTGAGACCATCATGGTTAGTGCGTATGAAATTATTAGAAATCGAAGAGTATACGAAGAAATATGCGAAAAAGGGATCCACAAATATCTGGGCTTCGACGGTTTAGTGATAATGGACTCTGGAGGATTCTCCTTTCAGAAAAAGGATAGTTTAGAAGTTGATCCAGAAGACATACTTGAACTTTATGAAATGTCCAAGCCAGATCTAGGTGTTGTGCTTGATCATCCACTCAATCCCTTGGAAAATGAGATGAAGAATAAGGATAGGTGGATGAAAACTCTTCAAAATTCTGATTTAATGTTAAAAAATGGTAAAATTCCGTTAATACCCGTTGTTCATGGTTATTCTTTAGAGGATCTTAGAAATAGTTGTAATGACATAAAGAAGATTCATGAGAATCCTCCTATTATTGGATTGGGCAGTATAGTTCCTTTGATTTTTAAATGTAGGGGGAGTAAAAAATTTAAAAATAGTGTTAACTTCATAATAGACTCGGTAAGAATGGTAAGGAAGGAATTCCCAGATTCTTTATTGCATGTTTTTGGTATTGGCAGCGCGAAATCCATGCATCTGATGTACTCCTTAGGTGTTGATTCCCTTGACTCAATGGGCTGGAGATTAAAAGCGGCCTATGGCTGTATTCAGCTGCCAGGGGTAGGTGATAGATATCCTCTTAATAAGAACAATGGAAGGCCTTCTTTAAGTAAAGATGACAAAAAACTTTTAGATCTTTGTGAATGTCCAATTTGTAGATACAAATCTTTAAAAGAGAAAATAGAAGTATTAGATTCTGATTTTAAGAGCAGAGCAATACATAATGCTTGGGTTTTTATGAGGGAAAGGGATTTGTATTATGAGAAATTATTGGATGGCAGTTGTTTTGATTTCTGCAATGAAAGATTAAAAAAAGGATTTTTTTCAAAACATTTTAATTACGCTCTTCAGGAAGTGGTTCATCAGAAACTGGGGTAATGGTGTATATAATGGATATAGATGAAATAAAAAAAAGAATAGAATTCAATGAAACCGATGGAGAAGTTTTAATAAATTTAATTGAAAGTGCCAATGAAAAGGGGTCTAAAATAGGTGAAACTTTTCGTTTGATAAAGGAACAATCAAAAAAGATATTTAAAGACTTATCTTCTCTAAAAAAAATCATTTTTACTATCGATGACCTTAAAGATTATGGTCAGTTTAGAGAATGGTGCAGCGTTGGTATCGATGGCAGTTTTTATAGTGTAGGGCCTATTGGTTCTAAATGGTACGCTCCTTATTCAATTGTGAGGATACTTTTTGAAAAAGGATTATCTGATGAACCTGTTGTTGATGTTTATGCTGCAGGAATAGAGGAAATTGATGAGAATAAACACAAATCTATTGATGGTGAAGCTTCAAGAAGAATGCTGTTAGGGGAAACCAAGGCTTTAGAAGATTGGAATACAAAGAACACAGAATCAATTGTATTTATTGACGGGCCAGTTGTAGATCCACCAGGTTATATTGATGAAAACTATGTTGAATACAGATGTGATGCAATAAAAAAAGCTACATCCCAGTCTTTTTTAGTAGGATGTGTTAAAAAATGTATTGATTCCCATTTCCTAAGGGAATATGAAAGGATTTTAAAATTAGAGAGAAATAAGTTACTCAAAAATTTCTCAGTAGATAAAAACCTTTTTGCTTACTTTTTCACTGCATACCGGCTTGATAACAATTATGACGATGTTCTTTTCACACATCCTCTTGAATTAAAGGATGAAATAAGTAGAAGATATTCTAATTATGGTATCAGAATATTTTCTGTTTTCTTCCAGAAAGATTTTTCTTCAGAAATTATCCGGCTTGATATTCCAATGAAGTATGATAAAGGTGATGTTAACTTGAGAGTGCAACGGGCAGTTACTGCGTCATATGAGTGGACATTTCCAGGCCAGAATATACCGGTACCTATTGAGATTGCCCACGAAAAGTGTAAAATAAGGGGGGGTGCTGCGCAGGTTATTTACGAAGAGATTCTTGCAAGAACACATGCAACAGGTAACATTGAGGACATGATTATAATGAATAACATGGGGTGATTTAAATTAAAGACAAAATTGGTATTGTTTTAAGCGGTGCAACAACAAAGACTGCTAAATTTCAACTATTGGAGAGTTCTGAGTCAGGAAATATTTATGAGGGGATGCTGGTTTTAGTTGCTACAAAAATGGGCAGTAAGATCCTTGCACGAGTAGCTAAAATAGTTCCATTTAACGCTTATTATACTGAAGATGATCCTTGGTCTGAGGCACGTCGTAAAGGTCTGCCTATTCCAGATAACATCGCCCGCAAGTATGAGATATGTGAATTGGATCTTTTAATTCAACTTCCTAACACTGAAGTCAATTATCCTCCAAAACCAGGGGATGAAGTTTTAAAGATAGATCTTGAAGAGCACTATGAAGATATATTTGGCATTTCAAGGGATGAACCTGGTTATATATGGTTTGGAACACTATTTGGTTACAAAAAGGCACCAATACCTTTAGATATTGAGAAAGTCCCAATGCACATGGCAGTATTCGGTACAACAGGTAGTGGAAAATCTTTTAGTACGGGGGTATTGATTGAGAAGTTTATGGGTATTAAAGCAAGTGAAAGTCGTGCTGTTTCATTTCCTATGATGATCATAGATGCAAATGGAGATTACCTGGAGTATGATAAATATTTTAAAAAATATGATTATGGGGATGTAGATCCCGGAATAAGTCCTGTGGGATGGGTTAAAAGATTTGTATTTCCTCACATAGCAAACGAAAACCAGGAATTAGTTGGAGAACCTGTCATTGGTATTGATTTAGACCGTCTTTCAGTTAAAGAAATGGCTGAAACAATTGTAATGTATTATAAAGGAAGTTTAGATGGTGCAGAACTTCAAGTAAATGGAATAGTAACTCTATTCGAGTATATAAAAGAAAACTTAGGTTATGAGTCACTACATGATTTCTTTGTTGATGATGATAGCTATGAAGAATTAATAAGACAATTAAGAAACTTTGATAACAAAAGAATAGCCTCTGCTACTAAACCTGCTATTGAAAGAGCATTCGAAAAATTCAGGGAAATAGAATATAATTATGGGATATTATCAGCGAAATCTGAATCAGAATTAACCAGAGATGATTTTATTGATGACATTACAGAAAACGGCGGGATTGCAATAATTGATTTTTCTGAGGAGGGGGCTACTGGTGTTGATATTCGAGTAAAACAGCTTGTAATGACATATCTGGCTAATTTGCTTTTTAACAAATTCTCAAAATACAAAATTGAAAACAGGACAAGATATTTAATTTTCTTAATAGAGGAAGCTCAAAACTTTATTCCAGATAGGAGTTATCCTATAAGCTCTAGCTTAGCTAAGAATAAGTTATCTTTAATTGCAACTCAGGGTAGAAAATTTGGATTGTCACTATGCATTGTAACTCAAAGACCTTCATTTATTGATAAAATAGTTTTGTCTATGTGCAACACATTTTTTATACATAGAATTTCTCCTGATGATGTTTCTTATGTTAGAACAGCCACTGGAGGTCTCCCTTCTTCACTTGAAAATCGCTTAACACGTCTAACTCAGGGCCATATGATAGTAACAGGTCAGATGAACAAATTACCATTTCCAATGATGATCAAAATTCCTAAGAGTGATAGAATAGTTCCACATCCTATGGGTACAACTGATGTTGTTTCAACTCTAAAAAGACTACGTGAAGGATTTGAGTAATATGGGTGATCTTATGAAAACTCAGATATACAAAAAAGAAAATTTAACTTCTTGGGTTTCAAAAGAGGAAAATGGAACAAGTTTTGAGGAAATAGAAAGTAGAAAACATGTTATAAACAAGCTAAGAGATTATATAAAAAGGTGTGAAGTTTCAAAAGGTCTTAACGCTTGTAATATTATAGGAGAATGGGGTCAGGGAAAAACTGAGCTTTATAATGGCTTTATTAGAAAAGAACTAGAAGAAAAAGGTCATATGGCCTTCTTTGTGTCTGCATCAACTCTTTCTAATATTTTAAAGACCAAAGAAATGATCGATGTTATTGAAAGAAGCTCTCTTTCATCTGTAAGAATACTTTCCACAATATTTGAGGGCGTAAACGCTGAAAATGAAATTGGTTTACCATCAATTAAAAGTTACGAATTTCCAGAGGACTATCTTGAGGATGCACTTGACTTCATCTTGGGAGATTACAATGGATCTCAAAGGATATTTATATTCATAGACGAATTTGAAGAGCTTTTAAATACTCCTGAGACTCTTAAAAGCATGATTTCAGGTATTAAAGAGCTTATTAATGGCAGTTATAAAAAAATAGATGTTAATGGTGATTTTTCAGGTTCTGTACATTTATTTATCTCATTAACACCTGATGCTAAATATAGGCTCGAAACAGATGAAGAACTAAGTTTAATTGCGGGCGGGTATGAAAGGAGAGTTGATGAGGTAGAATTAAGCACTATAAGAAAGCAGGAATCCATAGAATTTTTGAGAAATCTTATTAAAAGATTGTACGATAGATCAGAACCAACTCCTTATCCGCTGGGAGATAGTGGAATATTTGATACTCTTCATAGACTAAGCCTGGGAAATTTGGGTAACTTGAAGAAGTTGTTTATTGAACTTTTTACTAAATTTGCGAACTATGATGAAGACTTTTTCGAAGTAGTTGAATATGACCACTTTATTGATTTTTTACAAGAGACTAGAATATACGTTTTTGGAGCCCAAACACTTTGTGTTGATGTGGAAAATTATAAAAATATCTTAAGATATCTTAAAGATACATCAGAAGTGTCCAAAGATAAAATAAAATCTTTAATAAATCTATTTAACATTTTAATAGCTTATATGAGGCCTATCTCCATAGGAGATTTATCTAAATTCATCGATACCGAAGAAGCCAGCGTATATAAATTTATTCGTATCATCAATGAGAAGGTAGAAAATGAACATGGTATCGATAACGCTATTATACCTGTATTTCCGCTCAAAGAACATCTAAGTTTTGAAGATATAAAAGAAAAGTTGAGTGATTATATAAAAACCGATGACATTCTGCAAAAAGAGGTTCTTCAGATAGGTGATTACTCAGAACCACTGGATCAATTCGAAGATTCTATAACATTTTTTGAGGGCAATTCAGATGCTTTAAATACGAGAATATTTATTCCAACTACGTCAGAAAGTCTTAAAGAACTATTCAAGAATGAGGTAAGTGAAGATTATTTAAATGAGATAGAGGCACTTTTCAGGGACATGGTGGATGAAAGTGAGCGATATTACATAATTTCAAATACCTTTGTAGAAATCTTGTATCCTACGCCTATTCCAAGGTTCTTAGGATATATTCTCAAGAAAGAAGAAAGATTATCAATTTGGAGGAGAATCTCATTAAACCTTGCAGAGGAATATAAAAACAATATCGAAAGTGCATTTATTGAAGGACTTGAAACTTATAAAAAACTTAAGGTTACCTACAAGAAAGTTGATGTTACAGGTTCGGAATTGAGAGAAAACGAAGTGATTTTAAAGTTACATGATCCTGATCTAGAAGTTGATATTAGATTATTAACTAAATTTGTGCAAGGAGACATTAAAGAAACTCATATTAAAGAAATTTCAGAAACTCTAAAAAATGATTTTAGTATTCATGGCTGTCTCTTAGTATATAATGGAGAGTTTACACAAAGAGCTCGCGAACGCCTTGAATTGGAGGGATTAGGTAAAAAAGGGACATCTCAACTTATAGATATCCATCTTCATCAAACATTAACTAAACGGCTTCTTTGTGCATACGAGTCACGCAATAAATCTGTTGACAAGTCATTACTTAATATAGAATTTAAAAATATTTTTGATGATCTTAAGCTTCAAGAAAATATTAGAGAATGGCTTAAAATCCAGAAGAAAAAGGGATTAGTTGTAGATCAAGTAGCAACCGAAAACTTAAGTAAATTTGCTGATACGCTTAAATTATATTTAAATTATATTAATGAACCACTATCTGCAAATGAAGTTTTAGAGAAAAATTTGAATGGCATATTAAAATTTAAACTTTATGGAACTAAGAAAGGTTTTATTAGAAGCGACCTTGAAGATTCCCCAGAGGATGTCAAGAAAATATCCATTGAGTTACGTGAACATGGCTTTTTAGAAGAATTAGATGGTAAATATAAAGTCATTGAACATCCTGTTGAAAGGAGAATATATGAAATAATCAAGAAGGAAGGCAAAATTAAAGAGAACGACCTCAATCTTTATTTTATACTCAAATCAAAAAGTAAAAACATTTTTTCTGATCTATTTCTGAATATTTTAGAATATAAAAATAAAATAAAGAGAAATAGAGATGAAATAGAAATTACAAACATAGAAGAGGAATACAAAGAGATTTTGAAATATTTAGATAAATTTAATAAAGAGCTTGAAAGAAAAGAGTTATACAAACTCTTTGGACATATTTTCATGACCAAAAAGAAGGGTCATAAACTTATCATGTTAGATGAGTTTACGAGTTTCGTTAATGAAAATTCTGATTTTATAAAAGAATATTATGGACACCCAGATTATAAAGAAGCAGTTTCAACAAAAATTTTCATATGTAAAAAACTTTTAACGGAAATATTTTCTTGCGGTAAAAACCAACGGTGTTTAAAAACCTTTTTTGAAGGCGCAGCCAGAAAAAGTAAAGAATCTTTTAATGAAATTAAAAAGATAAAAAATGAGTTTGAAAGATCCCTTGAGACAATCTCTAAGGATTGTGAAAATATACTGAAATTAAAAATTGATGGTGGAGTTAAAAGTATTAAGGAATATACCAACATGTTAAATGATTTTGAAGGAATAAAAAAACTATACGAAAGTTCCTGCACAAAGGAAGAATTAGAAAATGCAATTTCAAATCTTGACGATTTTGATCACTTTAAATTTGATAAATCTCCATCAACAGCATATTATTATAACCTAAAGTTCTATAAAATTAAACAAAAGGAATTAGAATTCGATTCTAGAAGGCCATACTCACTTTTAAAAGATTTGGATATTGATGAACTTAAAAAAAGAAGAAATAAAGTCGATAGTAAACTAAAAAGTATTCAGATTGACCCAAAATTAAAATTAACAACAGAATTTTTTGAAGAGATAAAGTCGATTAGCATAAATGTGTCTGAAAAGAAAATATCTCCCATTTCTTTGAGAAAACTAAGGGATCGAATAAAAGAAAGGATTAAAGAACTAAGAGATAAGTTAGAAAAGGTCGACAGGTTATTAAACTACCTAAATGACTTGATGAATAAGGAAAAGATGCTATTGGATACAATTAGCCATACTCAGGAAATATTAGATATCTCTGATAAAATATTCGACGATGGTAAATTAGAAAAAAACGAATTAAATAAATATAAAGAGAAATTTAATTCTGTTAAAGAGAATTACAAGGATCTAAATTTGCAAGACTTAAGAGATTATCAAAAGGAACATGGAAATTGGCTTGAACTAGTGGATAATTTGAATCAGGACTTGAACTATGATGTTAACAAGCCCATAAAAGAAATTTG
The DNA here is from genome assembly GCF_030055425.1 of Methanothermobacter sp. Lineage (NCBI taxonomy): Archaea > Methanobacteriati > Methanobacteriota > Methanobacteria > Methanobacteriales > Methanobacteriaceae > Methanothermobacter > Methanothermobacter sp. The sequence goes on along the minus strand of NZ_JASFYE010000005.1, from coordinate 57,932 downwards.
GAGGAATTACAGGAAACAACAGTTAGAATTTATTAAGGAATATGAAAATGTTCTTTACCGGGTTAGAATTAGTGATGATTCGAGAGCGGCTCTTGAGGATTTAATAAAAGAGTTCGGGTCAAAACTAAAAAATGATATAACTGAGCAAGAAGTTTCAGCTTCACAAATAGATGTTTTAAAATTAAAAATTAAGAAAGAATTTGAATATCAAATGAAAGAATATCTCAGTCCTGATGAATTGGGCCTTTTAAAGGCTATAAACTCTATGAGTGAAGCTGGAATTATTGATTATGAGAAACTTAAAAAAAGAGCGCTAAAAGAAAATATAGACTTTAAGAAAGCTCAGGATGGGCTCATTAAGAAAGGTTATATCAAACTAGGGTTCTATTTCCCTAGTTAAATTAAATTTACTCATATAATACACCTTTAGATTCGAGAACCATAAAATTTCAAAGTAAGGTTTGGACATTAGCGGGCTTGGGTAATAAAAAATAATTTCGTCAAACCCATATCTTTTTGCTTTTCTATTGATAAATTTTCCAAGTTCTTCCTTTTTTTCTAGTGTTAATTCCTGTGGATGTATGTCGTAGTATCCTAATTTTTCATCAAACATATGAATACCATATTTATCAGAAAGTATGCCGTATGTGAGGTTATTATTCTCGACATACTCATAAAATCGATTGTGATAACGTCCATTGTAAAAGTCCCTAGGCATCCCTAATCTCTGCGTCTTTTTTGTTTTTGAGCAGGAGGTAGTCCATATGACACTATCAGGATCAGGTAATTTTTTTCTAGATGAAATGTAGGTAAATCCAAAATCTCTTTCTAGAGATTCTCTCCATTTTTTTGAAGCTGGAAGTTTGGGGGGAGCCAATAGAGTCCTCCTATTGTTTTTTTAATTGATCAAGTAAATCAAATGGATCAATATCTTCATTTAACTCATTAACCTCATTTTCAGAGTCTAAATCATTTAAATAGAACGTTATAGCTCTTCTTATTGCAGAACTTTTAGACTCATCAAAATTAGATAAAACATTTATTTTTTCCTCAAGGTGGTTGTTTATGTTGATTGCTATCTGAAATTCCTTTTTTTTACCCTCACACAAATCTCCGGTGCTTTTAAACAAGTCTAAGTTGTCATAGGAATAGTAGATGGCTTCCTGACAGAATTTTGATTTACTTATTTCGAGGTATTTAGTTTTAGACTGAACCTTTCTAAATAACTTTTCACACACATTAATTATCCTTGTTGTATTACTCGATAAATTTTGTTTTTCTGACTTAAATTCATCCATAAACTTCTCTATTTCTTCGTATTTGCCTAAATAAAGAAGTTTTTTGAATTTTAGTGCCATTTCTAATTCAGATCTTTTATTTAGCAAGAAAGGTTCTAACTTATCGATTAATTCAAGTGAATCTTGGAACATAGCTATGAATTTAAACTTATCATTGTAGGGGATTATATAACCTAAATTAAAAACCTCAGATAGAAGTACAACCAAGTCTTCATATTCGGATATAAGGCTAATCTGAAGATAATATTCATTTGATTTCTTATATTCCTTTAAATTCCAGCGGGAGGAACCATCAAAATAGCCTAGAAGGTATAGATAAAACCATTCCTCTTTAACATAATCAAAAAAATTTATTTCCTCAGGAGGTTCTTTTATAACAAAACAGAACTCTTTATCTTTTATAGTGTTACTTACTTGTAATGCTTGGTCCTTTTTTATTATTATATAGGATATCAGCTGATCTAAAATGACAGAAATATCGTTGTTCATAATCTTCCAAGTAGCATTTGGCATTAAGGTAACAGTACCAACGCCAAAAAGAGAATTAAGCTCTTCTAAGAATTTTTCATCTCCATAAAAATTCATTATAATGTTATTATATTTGTCAACAATGAATGAACCTCTTGCATCAAAGTATCCTGCGAGATAAGGTAAAAATATGGCGTCTTTTTTGAATTCCAATCTTTGCATGAAATCACCATATTAGTAATAACGTTATAAATGAAGGGAGAAAAATGTTATATAGATAAATTAAATTTTCTACTTTTAAATACTTTCGTTGTTCCATATTATATGGTCAATGAAGCAACAAAAAAAGTAGTTATCAGTGATATCATGCTTAAAAAAGGATTTGACAAGTATTCTACATTTGGCTTAAGGGAAGAATGGCTCATCGATTATCTGATTTATGGTGAAGATTGGATAAAATCTGAGAGTAACCTTGGCCCCATTCAAATAAAAGCAGTAATTAACTGGCTTCTAGACGCTAATTTATTAAGCTTAAAAGATTTATCTCAGGATTTATTAGAAATTTATTTCTTGAATCCAGATTTTACTTTTTTTGTTTTATGGGTAAACCTATATTATGGATCTCCTATTGTCAATTTTTTCTGTGATTTCATACAATTTAATGTAAAGGTAACAAAAAATGACGTTTTAAATCTGATTCTGGAAAATGAAAATTTAGGAAAAAAATCAGCAATGAATGCTGTAAGCGCTTTATTTAACCTTTTTAGACATTCAAGATTAAGAAAACTAGTTTCTATTGAAATGAAGGGTAATTCTGTTCGGCATATAATCAGAAAAACTGTTAATATTGAGCCATATATGGTTGTATATAGCATTTATAAATTAGCGGAATATCTTGAAACCTCTAGAATTTCCTTTGAAGAAATCTATGATAAAAACTGCCCTGGAGGGCCATATAAGTTATTTGGAATATCAAAAAAGAATTTAATAAATCACTTAAAGATGTTAGAGGAACTTGAAATTATCTCTAATTTCAATGAAGATTTTGTTGAACTTAGAGATCTAGAATCAAAAAATATACTTAAATGTTACTTGAAGTCCCTCAAAAGCCACGAAAAAATAAGACTTGGAAAATATGAAACAGAAATCAGAGAAAAATTAATAAAAAATATGTATAAAAGACCTTCTGCCATTTTTAGAGATAAAACAGAATTTAAAAATCTTTTCAAGAAATCAACAAATCGTGATGTTAATTTAATTCTTGTAGATTTCAAAGATATTGCCTTGATAGAGAAACAGCTACAAAATTTTAAATTCAACAACCAGAACATAAATATAGCCCTCTTTTTATCTATAAATAAGGAAGATGTAATATTATTGAATGATAAAGCGAAACAGTTATTTAATTATAAAAATCTAGTTTCTATAGTGCCCTGTGAACATTTTAAAGAATTTGAATTGTTTCTCAATAACAAAACACGTGGATTTACATTAAATGAAGAATATCACGAAAAAGCGAATCAAATAGTTTCCCTATGGATTATTGATATGTTGCATTCTGGCTTTTTTTGGCATATTAATGGTGAATCAGGCTATTGTAACAAACTTTTGCATATTAGTGAAATGATAAACAATGATTTCTCAAGAAGAATTTTCCCTTTAGGTCCTGAAAATATTACTAATATACGTAAGAATAGAAACTTATGGAAGAATGGAAATTATCCAAAAATCTCGGAAATATTTCTTCTTTCTGAAAATCTCAATGAATTCAAATCAAAGACTAAAAAAGGTATTATATCTTATTTATCTTATCTATTACGTGATTCCAATGGAAACTGGATTGTCGATGATAATCTTCGCTTCATGGAAAATATCTACCATCCAGTAAAAACTATGATTGAGGTGGCTATAGAAAGAGTATCCAAAAGGGGCGCAATAAATGAAAAGGATTTAATATTTCTTGCTAAGCCACCATATGGCCTTAAGGGGGATATGATAGGGCATGCAATAGTGTCTTTCATTCTTAGAACTTTAAAGGGATACTTACTTATAAATGGAAAAGTAGTTAGTGACGATGAACTTCAAAAATTTAAGAAAAAGATAATCGATTCTTGGGACAGTTCTTGATTTTTACTCGTCACGCAGTTCTATCCCGTAATGAGCAAGTCTCCTTGCAATTAGGATGGTTGCAATGACTGCAAGGATGGTAACAACGAGTGCATAGACAAATAGTCCTGTGAGTTCATTGCCCGCCTTGAAGAACTGTGTTATGAGTACCTTTATGGCCTCGTTCCAGGCAAGAGCAGCTATTAGGCCGAATGCAGTTGTTATCAGTGTACCTATGGTCTTAAGAACTTCGAGTTTGAATTCCCCCATTTTATCACCCCCTTAATTGTTTATAATATATATTCAGGTCTTATATTTCAGGTCCACTCATATGGGTTGAACTCTGATGGTGGAATGTACATGACCTCCGCATATCCCCTTCTGAGGAGTTCCCTGTTTATGTTGACTCCGTCAACGTAGACCACGGCAAGGACCCTACCGTATTTATCTTGTCTTTTTGCATCGTCTATGTCGAGCTGCACGGTCCTTGAGAGGCACATGGATTTCATGAAGTCCTTCGCCTCCCTGTAGCCTGGCTCCCCCCTCTCAGGGGTGTTGACACCCACAAGGCGTATCCTCCCTGTGCCTGAAACATCGATGGTGTCCCCATCAACAACGTAGGTGCAGACACCACTGGCATCATACTCAGGAGTCCCTGAGGCATTACCAGTATCTGAGGTGATATAATCCTCTGGACTCACATCCGAGTAATTGCTGAGGTCCTGGTTCTGGTATTCTGATTCCTCTGAGACACAGCCCGCCACCGCAAGAACGGCAAGTGCAAGGATAATCACAATCACTCTCTTAATATTAACACTTCCCTCTTCACTGTTAAACAGTATGACTTTACATGTATATATTAATTTTGAATCATTAGGGAAGGGGCCATGATCTGAAAAAACATTTAATAGTATCTGGTCTCTTGATTCTGACTCAAATATTGGCGGATATTCTGAGATCTGAAAAAAACATTTAATAGTATCGTCCCGGTCAGCCCCCAAAATAGAATTTAGGCGGCTGAGTTGATCTGAAAAAAACATTTAATAGTATCGTCCCCCAATTCTATTAACATGGTTAAAAGGGTGCTTGAGAGGTTCACCAGGGACTGGCGCTTCAGGGATGCAGTGGAACACGTTGAGACGGTCCCCGCAAGGCGCGCTGAATACTCTGAGGTCACCGACCTCCCTGAGAATATCAGGGAGTACCTTGAAGGGCACGGCATCAGACTCTACCGCCACCAGGCAGAGGCCCTCGAGGCCATAAGAGAGGGGAAAAACATCCTCATAACAACCCCGACGGCCTCAGGGAAGACACTGGCCTTCAACCTCCCCATAATGGAGACCCTAACCCTTGATGGGAGTGCAACGGCCCTCTACATCTACCCTGCCAAGGCACTCTCAAGGGACCAGCTGAAGGTTCTGAGGCACCTGGAATCTGAGCTTGGAATCACACTGAACCCGGCAACCTACGATGGTGACACCCCCAGGGATATGAGGCCATGGATACGTGGGAACTCACGGGCGGTCCTCACCAATCCACACCAGCTCCACCGTATACTTCCATGGCACCACCAGTGGAGGAGGTTCTACAGTAACCTAAGGTATGTGGTGATAGATGAGGCCCACCAGTACCGGGGTGTCTTTGGATCAAGTGTGGCGCTCCTCATGAGGAGGCTAAGGAGGATCTGCAGGCATTACGGTTCAGATCCCCGGTTCATCCTTGCAAGCGCAACCCTGGCCAACCCTGAGGAGTTCTCAGGTAAACTGACTGGCCTGGATTTCCATGTTATCTCACGGGACACGTCACCCTCCGGCCCCAGGCACTTCGTACTCTACAACCCCTACAGCAAGAGGGGGGACCCATCGGCGCACCTTGAAACCTCATCCATACTCACCTACCTTGTTCTGAGGGGTGTTCAGACCCTCTGCTTCACCGTCTCAAGGAAGATGGCTGAACTTGTAACCCGGTGGACCCGGGAACAGCTTGACAGGGAAAACAGGAAGCTCATTGACCGTGTGACATCCTACAGGGCAGGGTACCTTGCAGATCAGAGGCGGATGATAGAGTCAGGACTCAGGGATGGTAGCCTTCTGGGAGTCACCACCACCAATGCCCTGGAGCTTGGTATAGATATCGGGTCACTGGACGCCGTCATAATATCAGGGTACCCGGGAACCATGATATCCACCTGGCAGCAGGCAGGAAGGGCAGGGAGGAACAGGAATGACTCCCTTGTGATACTGGTGGCATTCGAGAACCCCCTGGACCAGTACATCATGAAGAACCCCTCATTCATCTTCGAGAGGCCCCATGAGAACGCCATAATCAACCCTGAAAACAGGTTCATACTCAGGAACCATACTGCCTGCGCGGCATCAGAGTTACCCCTCACCCTCGACGACTTCCTGGACCACGACTTCAGCATGGCGGTGGCAGGGGAGATGCTGGACGAGGGGGAACTTGAAATCTCACATGAGGGACTGGTGTGCAGCACCGACCCCCAGTTCAGGTATGGCCTGGATGATATCTCATCAGATACCTTCACGGTGATATGTGAGGGCCGGACACTTGAGACCATGAGCCGGTCCCAGGCATACAGGGAGGCCCATGAGGGCGCTGTGCTTATGAACCACGGCAACACCTACATCGTACGGGACTTTGATCTGGAAAATAGGAGGATAACCGTTGAGAGAAGGGACGTGGAGTACCATACATCGGTCCTCAGGGAGACAGATCTCAAGGTGATCAGGAAACTCAGAAGACGGCGTGTGGGAAGCCTTGAGGTCAACTTCGGGGAGGTTGAGGTTACAGAGCACTACACCGGTTACAGGGTCATGAACTACAGTAAGGTCCTGGGTAAGAGGGACCTTGAACTTCCACCCATTAGGTTCAGGACCAGGGCACTCTGGTTCACGCTACCCGAAACCCTCAGGGAGAGGGTTGAAGGGAGGTACGGGGATGATGAAACATTCGAGGGAGGACTCCACGGGGTTGAACACGCGCTCATAGCACTTTTCCCACTCCATGTACTCTGCGACAGGATGGATATAGGGGGACTGTCAACCCCATGGCACCAGGACACACAGGAGGCAACGGTGTTCATCTACGACGGCTTTGAGGGGGGTATCGGACTTGCTGAGAAGGGTGTTGAGGTCTTCGAGGACCTCCTCAGGTCGACACTTGAACTTGTCTCATCCTGCGGCTGCAGTGACGGGTGCCCGTCATGTATCTACTCACCAAAATGCGGCAACGACAATTCACCCCTCCACAGGGACGCCACAGTGATGATACTCCAACACCTCATGGGGAGGGTCTCGGGGGTTGCCGAGGAGGAAAGCAGTGAGGAGGCCCCCGGCGTCCTTGAGGAGGTTGAACTCCTCTGCAGTGAGGGCAGGCTATCTGATGCCAAGCTGAAGCTGCATGAGATCCTCGAGGAGGAACCAGAAAATGCTGGTGCATGCTACCTCATGGGGGCCATCCTCAGGGAGCAGGGGGAGGCTGAGATGGCAGATTACTTCCATGAGAGGGCCAGGAATGGAATGCATTGAATGGGGGATACTGGATGTTTGAGAAACTCAAATGGAACCTCATGAGGCAATATGAGGGCATGGAACTGGATGAGGCCATCGGGGCATCCAGGGTGACCGTGGCTGGATCAGAGGCACTTGAGGTATCCTTCACCAGGAGGGTGAAGTTCAGGGTGCGCGAATCAGCGGATAACATCCTCTCTGACCTCAAACTCCTCAGGGGCGTTGGGCCGGTCACCGAGGAGAGGCTGAAGTCTGAGGGGTACCTCACGGTTCCCGACCTCCTTGACCATGAAAGGTACCGGTATGAGGCCTCCAGGGTCCTTTCCATGATCCAGTCAGGGGATGTGTACAGTCTGAGGTGTTACCTCAACGCCTCAGCATCCGATGAAAGGGTGCTCTGTGCTCTGGGACGCCTTGATGGTGGGGCGTTCACCTTCCTTGACATTGAGACCCTTGGGCTTTCAGGGGAACCTGTGATACTCACAGGTATGGCATGGATTGAGGATGGTAAGATCCATGTGAGGCAGCGCCTCGCCCCTGAACCCTCCATGGAGGCCGCCGTCCTTGAGATATTCCGGCACATCCCATCTGACTCGGTTCTTGTAACATTCAACGGGGCAAGCTTCGACATCCCATACATAAGGAGGAGGTCAGAGTTCCATAACCTGAGTAACCGGCTGGAGCAGTGCCACATTGACCTCTACCATGTGTCAAGGCGCCTCTGGGGTAAGAGTCTACCTGACTGCAAACTCTGCACGGTCGAGAGCCACATCCTGGGGGTGGAGAGGGACCTTGACATTCCAGGGGCTTATGTACCCGACTACTACCACACCTACCTTTCAACCGGCAACCCGGGGCCCCTTGTACCTGTGGTGGAGCACAACAGGGAGGATATAATCAACATGGCCCTCCTGCTCTCACACATCAACTCCGGGTCCACTGATTGAACGGTTATGGTGCAGATGGGGATTCTGGAGGTGAAAAACCCAATAAATAAATATTCCCTTTAACATAGTATCTGGTGGTGTTTTAGATGGATATCCTGATTCTTGTAAACCGCGTGGCGGGGCTCATCCTGGGGGTCATGATAATAGTCTCATGCCTCAGGATAATCTCGGAGCTGAGGTCCAGGGAACTTGCTGTCTCCATGCTCTTCCTCAAGAGGCGGGAGTCCAGGATTATAGCTGCATCCATATTCATATCATCCATCTTCACGGTACTCGTGGGACTCACATTCGTGGGGGGACAGTCAGAGTTCGTGGTTGAGGGTCTGCTGAACCTGAACGCCCTCTTCCTGCTTGTAGTCGTGGGTTTCCTGTCCTCGGTCATGGGGGGTGATGCCTGATGGTCCCTGGCTGGCTCATCATGATACCACCCATCCTGACCCTGTACTTTGCAGCGAGGATACTCCTCAACAACCTGAGATACGGTGAGGCGGCCCTTGGGATGCTCTTCTCCAACATCAATGAGACCACACTCCTCCTGAGGGTATTCGCTGTTTCAATGATACTGTTCTCGGCCACGAGGGTGATGGACCTCATTGACCTCTTCCACCCGATACCCTGGAATGATGAGATAATAGCCGCCATCATATGGGTGGTTGACATCGTCCTTGTCTATGTCTTCTACAGGGTTGCCGCCACCACAACGCCCCATGAGAAGAAGATCTGATGGATGCAGAAACAGCTAATGATCTTTATAATAGAATCTAATGGAGGGCCTGCTGCTTTCGATGCAGGATATAACTGTTGAGGGAGAATCTGAATGGATAAATCTGCAAGGAAGATCATCGAGAGGGAATTTGAGAACCTGAGGGAGAAACTCCTTGACCTCACAATGCGAAACCAGCTCCTGAACTTCAGGCCAAGGTCAAGGACGGTTGAGGTTGTGAACCACGACCCTGAATACATATACACCTACCTTGTCCTGAATGGGGGTAAGATGAAACTGGCCCCCAGGAGGGAACCTGAAGAGGAGACTGACCCCGGTAACGAAATGGAGGACCCTGAAGGTGAAGTGGATACCTTTAATGACATTGAGGACCCTGAAGGTGAAGGGGAGATTGACCCCGGCCATGAACCGGAGGGCCTTAAACCCGATGATGAGAACATCCTCCTGACTGACCTCACAGAATCTGAACTCCAGAGGAGGCTCTTCTACATCAACCAGAGGGCCAGGACGATGATCCAGGAGCAGGGCTATAACATACTATACCTTGCCCTGGGGTTCCTTGAGTGGATGGCCGCGGATGAGCCTGACATAAGGAGGGCCCCCCTGATACTTGTACCTGTGGTCCTTGAGAGGCGCAGGGCCGGCTCATCATTCTCACTCCGCTGGGATGGCAGCGAGATCATAACCAACATGTCACTCCAGGCCAGGCTCAGGGAGGAGGGAATCGAACTACCCGAGTTCAGGATGCCCCAGACTTCGTCAGGGATCTCAGAGTACCTCAGAAGGGTTGAGGATGCGGTGAAATCCATGGATGGCTGGGGGGTCACCGATGAGGTCCAGCTGGGTTTCTTCTCATTCACCAAGTTCCTCATGTACATGGACCTTGACCCGGCATCCTACTCAAACTGGGATGAGATAGTTGAACGCCCACTCCTCAGGGCCCTCTTCTCCATCGAAATAGATGAGGACGATGGGGAGGTGGACATAGACAGCATCCCCTACGAGGACCTCTACCACGTGGTTGACGCCGACTCATCCCAGATCGCGGTTATAGAGGATGTGAAGGCTGGTAAGAACCTTGTGGTTGAGGGGCCCCCGGGGACAGGGAAGTCCCAGACCATAGTGAACCTGATAGCCGAGCTCATGGCCGCAGGAAAGACCGTGCTCTTTGTTAGTGAGAAGATGGCCGCCCTTGAGGTTGTGAAGAGCAGGCTTGACTCCATAGGCCTCGGGAGGTTCTGCCTTGAACTCCACTCCCATAAGGCCCGGAAGAAGGACGTACTCAATGAGCTGGAGTCAACACTCATGGAGGCCGAGGCAGAGAGGCCAGACGCTGAGAGGGAGTTCAGGAGGGTGGAGAAGCTGCGCGATGAGCTCAACGAGTACAGGAGGGCCCTCCATGAGCCGCTCTACAGCATACAGCTCTCACCATTCCAGTTATTCGGGATGAAGGAGAATTCAGAGAGGTACTTCAGTGGTGAGCTGCCATTTGTCAGGATACCCTCACCTGAGACCATAACCCCCGATGAGTGGGACGAGGCCCTGGTGGAACTGAGGAACCTTGCGAAGCTGGCCGAGCTCCTCCCACCCCTCCATGAGAACCCCTGGTCAGGCACCGACCCGGGGATGATGCTGCCCTCCGATGTGAGGGAACTGGAGGTCCTCCTGGAGTCGGTGATGAAGGTTACCGATAGACTTCTGGCCGCACTCAGGGAATTCCAGGAGAGGTACGGCTTCAAGCCTGTTAAGACGACAGGGGACCTTGAGAGGCTCGGTGAGGTTGTCTCTGTGGTTGCAGAGTCACGCCCCTTCGACCTTGGTGTCCTTGAATCAGAGATCTGGGACCGCTACAGGGCCGATGCCTTCACCCTCCTTGATAAACTTGAGGCCTACACCCGCAGGAGGGAGATACTCGACAGGTTCCATGAATCTGTCCACAGCGTGGATCTGGAGGCACTCCTCAGGGAGTACCTCAAGGAGTCGTCCAGCAGGATAAAGTTCCTGAGCGGGAGGTACAGGAAGGTAAGGAATGAGATAGAAGCCCTCTACGTTGGAAGGGCCCCTGAAAATGACTATGAGGTTGTGGAGGACCTTGAGAACCTGATTGATGTCATGAGCCTCAGGGGGGAACTTGAAAGGTACAGTGGGGTGGCCGGGAGGTTCTTCGGTTCAATGTGGAACCCGGAAAACCCATCCATCCAGGACCTGAGGGCCACCGCAGAGTGGATAGTGAGGTTCAGGGACCTCCACAGTGAGGGCCTCATATCAGAGAGGACCCTGGAGTGCATCTCTGATGGCCTTGACGGTGATAAACTTCTCTCTGAATTCCATGAAATCCTTGAAATCCACAGTGAACTCGAGGATAAACTCTCAAAGCTCCAGACAAGGATAAACACCCATGCCCATGTCATATTCAACTCAGCACCGGAGGAGGTCCCGTTCCGGGCCTGGAGGTCAAGGGTTAAGTCCTGGAGGGAGGCCCTCAACCTCCTCCCCCTCTGGTCCCAGTACCTCGAGAAAAAGAGGCTCTGCATGAAGACCCGTGGTGCAGCATTCATACCACTCATAGAGTCAGGGATAATCAGCATGGAGGATATAAGGCCTGCCATGGAGGGTAACCTTGCAGATGCGCTCCTTGAGAGGGCCTTCAGGGAGATACCATCCCTTTACACCTTCATTGGTGACCTGCATGAGGCCAGGATAAGGGAGTTCAGGGAGCTTGACTCCAGGATAATCGAGCTCAACAGGAAGAGGCTAATACATCAGCTCAACAGTAACATGCCCACGGTCTTTGGTGGGGCGGCTCCAGACTCTGAGGAGAGCATCCTCAGCGGTGAATTCACACGTAAGAGGGGGCACATGCCCCTCAGGAAACTCCTTAAACTTGCAGGTGGCGTTATAAAGAGGATAAAGCCCTGCTTCATGATGAGTCCCCTCTCCATTGCCCAGTACCTGGACCCAAGGAGCAGCGAACTCCAGTTCGATGTGGTGATATTCGACGAGGCATCACAGGTTAAACCAGAGGACGCCCTGGGGGCATTCCTCAGGGCCAGGACCGCTGTGGTGATGGGTGACACCAACCAGCTCCCACCAACAAGTTTCTTTGACCAGATGCTCACATCAGAGGAGGACTCTGAGGATGTGGCCACTGCGGCTGACATTGAGAGCATACTCCACCTCTGCAAGAGGAGCTTCCCTGTCAGGATGCTCAGGTGGCACTACAGGAGCCGGCACGAGTCCCTCATCGCGGTTTCGAACCAGGAGTTCTATGACAACAGGCTCCTGGTGTACCCTTCACCGTCGAGGGAGGATGAGGAACTGGGACTCCACCTCAGGTACCTTCCAGACACGGTATATGAACGTGGAAGAACCTCATCCAACCCCCTTGAGGCCGCCGCTGTTGTTGAGGCCATAGAGGAGCACTTCATGAGGTACGGCACATCAAGGAGCCTTGGTGTGGGCACGTTCTCTGTTGCCCAGATGAACGCCATCCTCGAGGCACTGGAGGAGAGGCTTCGGGAGAACCCTGAACTTGAGCGGCTCATAAACCAGGAGACCGATGAGCCATTCTTCATAAAGAACCTTGAAACCATACAGGGGGATGAGAGGGACGTTATCTTCATCAGTGTGGGCTACGGCTTTGATGAGAACGGAAGGATGTCCCTCAACTTCGGGCCTCTGAACCAGGAGGGGGGTGAGAGGAGGCTTAACGTCCTCATCACCAGGGCCCGTGAGAAGTGTGTGGTGTTCACCAACTTCAGGGCATCGGACCTTAAAACAGGGCCGGGGACGCCCTTCGGTGTCAGGGCACTTAAGAGGTTCCTCAGGTACGCCGAGACAGGTGTGCTTGATTCAGATTCCGCCAGTAATTCACAGGGCCTCTTTGAGGATTCTGTATACGAGTTCCTGGTTGACCAGGGATTCGAGGTTGACCGGGGTGTGGGGTGTGCAGGTTTCAGGGTTGACTTCGCGGTTAAGGACCCGGATGACCCTGGCAGGTACATTGCAGGGATCCTCACCGATGGTGAGATGTACAGCAGGGCGGAGGTTGCAAGGGATCGTGACAGGCTCAGGGAGGAGATCCTCAGGAACCTGGGCTGGAACATCATCCACCTCTGGTCCTCGGACTGGTACCGCAACAGGGATGAGACACAGAGGAAGGTTGCAGATGGGCTCTCTGAGATAGTTGAGAAGACCAGGGAATCCAGGGAGCTACATGAGGGGATCGAGGTGGAGGGTCAGGTGGAGGTTGATGAACCTGAACCCCCTGAGGTTGATGAGGGTTCATCTGAGTCCACCATAGAAGAGCAGGATGCAGCAGAACCAGTGGATCTTCCAGATGAATCCATGGGAGAGGCTGTTGCCAGTTACGTTGAGTACAGCACCGATAAGTTAAGAAAACCAGACGACCTCTACAAAAACCCTACACCTGTGATATCATCCGTTGTGAGTGAGATAGTATCAATGGAGGGTCCTGTGCACGTCGAGGAGGTTGTAAGGCGTATAAGGGAGTCATGTGGACTTAGAAGGGCAGGAAGGAGGGTCAGGAGCATAATAAACTCTGCAATTGAGATGGCAGAGAACAACGGTAACATCAAGCGAAGCGGCGACTTCCTGCTCCTCACAGAGTCCATGCCGGTCACGGTGAGGAGGAGGACTGGCAGGGTTGACATCTCACTCATATCTCCAATGGAGATCGAGGAGGCTGTGAGGATAGCCCTGAGGTCCACCTCAGAGATGGATGAGGTTGTAACACGGGTCTCAAGGATGTTTGGCTTCAAAAATACCAGCAGGAAGACTGCCACAGGTATCAGAAAGGTCATAGAGGAGATGGCCCGGAGGGGTGAGGTGGTGGTTGAGGATGATACCATCAGGTCAGGGTGATTTAAGAACGTCATACCCATTTAGATTCGCATGGAGGCGTGTATGAACCCCTACTCAATCATATCCCTCCTTGCATCTGTGATTGCATTCTACACATCAGTATTCATTTACTACAGGAACCCCCGCAATAACCTCAATCTTCTTGTATCCAACGTTGGTGTTGCTGTATCATTCATGGCCTTCACCGAGTTCGTCTACCGGACAGTGTCAGCACCGGGGGATGCCATAATATGGCTCAGGCTGAGTCTCCTCTGGCCCATTATACCTGCAATTCTCCTCCACACAGCCCTAACCTACACTGGAAAAAGGGTGGGTAAACCTGCAATTGCAGTAATCTATGCACCGGCGGTTATATTCATATTAACGGGGCTTCTAAGTGACCTCTTCATTTCAGGTCCGATACTCACATATTATGGCTGGACCTACGCCCTCCCGGAACCCCCCATGGTCTTTGCACTCTTCTCGTTATGGACGGTTACCGTGACACTGACAGCGGCAGCCATCACCCTCAGGGACTACCTTAGATCTGAGGGATACAGGAAGAGGGAGTCCCTTTACATATTCATGGGCCTTTTTGTGCCTCTTATTGTGAGCTTCACAACTGACTTCATCTTCAGGGATCTTATGGGGCTGGTCTTCCCTGAGTTCACCCAGACCATGCTCTCCATTGGACTGCTTTTCATGGCCTATGGTGTCTGGAGGTACGACTTTCCGGAACTCTCACCTGCCATAGCTGCAAGGAGCATATCTGATGTGATGCCCAACTTCCTCATAATAACGGACCTTGAGGGGAGGGTTACAAGCTGCGGGAGGAGCGTCCATGAGAAGCTCTCCTACAGCTCCGAAGACCTGAGGGGTAAACCATTCTGGGATCTTTTTGACCCCTCCGACAGGGAGGTGCTGAGGGAGGTGGTCTCGGGTTTCAGTTCATCTGAGATGGAGACCAGGATAATCTCAGCGGACGGAAGGACAGCTGACGTTCTCCTCACAGCATCACCAATAAGGGGGCGCTTCAGGGAGCCCATTGGGTTCGTATTCATTGCAACCGATATAAGCCTCCAGAGGAGGGCCACAGAGAGGCTCCGTGAGAGCGAGATGAGGTTCAGGGGAGTTGCAGATAACATATCAGATGGCATAGCAATAACCGATGAATCAGATACTGTCATCTACTGGAACCGGGCACTCGAGGAGATAACATCCACTGGAAGGGATGACGCTCTGGGAAGAAAGATGCCTGATATATGCTCTGAGGTGATCCTCGAGGCCCGTGGAAACGATGAGTTCCTCATAGAGGGTGATAGGGTTGTTCAGATCTCCAGGTTCAGTATCATGCCAGGGCTCGGGGCTGTGCTTGTGAGGGATGTTACAGAGGCAAGGCGATATGAGGAATCACTGATATCTGCCCTCAGGGAGAGGGAGACACTTATAAGGGAGATACACCACCGTGTAAAGAATAACCTGCAGATAATATCGAGCCTCCTGAACCTGCAGAAGCCCTACATAAGGGACGCTGAGGACCTCAGGATATTTGAGGAGAGTCAGACCCGTATAAAGTCCATGGCCATGATACACGAGAACCTCTACCAGTCAGAGACCCTCTCAGAGATAAACATGAGGAACTACATCTCACGCCTTGTAACTGAACTCCTCTCAACCTACGGGGCCTCGGGTATCGTATCAGACATCAGAGTGGATGATGTGAGCCTCGATATTGAGCTGGCGGTCCCTGTGGCCCTCATAATCAGTGAACTTATCACAAATTCAGTAAAGTACGCCTTCCCTGATGGTGAGGGGAGAATTATAATCAGCTTTAACCTTGAGGGTGGGGTGTACCTCCTGGATTACAGGGATACAGGCCAGGGTCTTCCAGAGGATTTCAGTTCAGGTTCATCGGATTCACTGGGGATGACCCTCGTGAGGGCCCTTGTTGGCCAGCTTGACGGTGAACTTGAAACCTTCAATGAGGGAGGGGCTGTTTTCAGGATAACGTTTCCTGATAGAGGTTCCTGAACTGTGATGGATTGGGAGAGGGATAACGTTTCCTGATAGAGGTTCCTGAACTGTGATGGAAAGGACTAAAATGTCCAGACATATATGTACATGGTGATAGTATGATCCCCTATGGACGTGAATTCCAGGTGGCCCAGTTCATATCCACACTTATAACAGGTCTGAGCCTCATCTACATGTTGAGGGTCTCTGCTTGTGATGGTAGATGGATCCCCATGACCATAGCAGTTTCTCTGCTATTCATATCAACTGTGTTCGGTTTCATGAGGGAGATAATGGCCTTTGATCTTATGAGAACCATTGAGTGGGTCTTCATCATGCTCTCAGCGGCAATGTTCCTCTATGCCTCACTGAGGTCCAACAGAAAACTGGAGGCTGAGACATGATAATAATACTCCTCAAGGCAGCGGCCCTGATATTCATAACCCTTGCAGCGGCGGTTTCTGTGAGGAACTACACCCTTACAAGGTTCGCCTCAGGTGTGTGGGGATTCGTGTCCATGGGACTTGTAAGTGGTGCCATCATAGTGGCTGTGAGGTTCATAAAGGAGTTCATACCCCTCATGGAGCTTGAGGTGGTTAAGATCTGCCTTCTCCCTGTTATGATGGCATTCATCCTTGCAGCGTCATTTGAGCTTAACAGGGACATACTGAAGCCCATCTGATACTTTTTAAGTTAGAAATACTGGAGATCTATTCCATCTTTTCCTCCTCTTCATCTATCCCCTCGAACCTTGCTATCTCATCAACCCAGTCAAGGCAGTAGTTTTTCTCCTCAGCCCTTTTTATGAGTATTATACCTGTCACAGCCCCGAAGATACCGCCTATGAGATCTGTGAGGAGGTCCATCATTGTGTCGGTAAGCGGATCCATGACAGGTGAGCCCTGGGTGGGGCCAGTGGGGAGGAAGTGCTCTATGTGCCTGTAAAGGTGGTGGTCGTAGCCGTACTCAACCAGTTCAAGGAGGGCACCTATGCCCAGCGTCACGAATATTATGAGAAACGCCATTATGAAGAGACTGGTTCTTATCTTCCCGTAGACGTAGGCTGTGTAGAGGAGCATCATACCGATTAGGGCCACTATGAAGGGGACTGTGAAGTGCATGAACTTGTCATAGTAGGCTATTCTCCCGTAGAGGCCAAAGGTATTGCCCAGTATATACTCCAGTGCAACCACTGTGAGGAAGAGGATCTCTATCTCAACCGGGATGACGCTGAGGCCATCAGGGTGCCTGAGGGCCGGGAGGTACACCACGACCACCGCAAGGAGCGTCATGAGGCCGAAGACCTTTGTGCCCCCGGCCCCGAAGACCACTATTATCAGGCCCATAACCACCAGGAATATCCTCATTGACGTAAGCAGTTTCCTCTTCCATGAACCGTTCTCTCTGCACTCATTCATGCTTTAACCTCCCCATGATGTACTTCTCGGCCTCTATTGAGAGGAGGCCTGTGAGTGAGAATGGTATTATTATCCCCCACCACTCAGATGGAAATGGGGAGGTCCTGAATATGACCTCAAGGCCCGGGACGTACACTATGAAAAGGGTAACTGTCACGGTTATGATTATACCGGTCGCCACCCACCTGTTAGCCGGGGGAATCCTGAGGACGGATTTATCCAGTGACCTTGCTGTGAGGAGATAGAAGACATGTACAAGAATCACCGTGGTGAAGGTCACGGTCCTTGCCACGGTAACATCAAGTCCCCGTGAGACCCCTATATAGAACACAGCGAGTCCTGAGATGGCCATTGCAGCGGATACCAGGCCAACCTTCCTTATGAAGGTGTAGTCCACTATTCCAGTCCCGGGGTCCCTTGGTGGTTTTTCAAGGACAGATTCGTCTGAGGCCTCTGCAACCAGGGGGAGGGCGAGGAAGACACCATCAAACATGTTTATCCACAGTATCTGGAGGGGGAGAAGCGGCAGGCTGGCGCTGAAGGTGGGGCTTACCGGTGCGAGGAGGAATGAGAGGAGTATTATGAGGGCCTGGCCCCCGCTTGTTGGGAGGACATAGTATATTATCCTCCTTATCCTCTCATAGACGTTCCTCCCCTCACTTACAGCCGCAACGATGGTGGCGAAGTTATCATCTGCAAGGACCATATCAGCTGATTCCCTTGCAACCTCTGTTCCGCTACCCATTGCAACGCCTATGTCAGCCATTTTAAGTGCCGGGGCATCATTCACCCCATCACCTGTCATTGCCACGATCTCACCGTTCTCCCTCAGTATCTCTGTTATTGTGTACTTGTGATCAGGGGTCACCCTTGCAAAGACGTTGCAGTCATCCAGGGATTTTGTGATTTCATGGGTCTCCATTGATGATAATTCGGGCCCTGTGAGTACCCTGCTGGTTTCTATTCCGAGTTCAGCTGCAACAGCCCCTGCGGTGGCAGCATGGTCCCCTGTTATCATGATGATCCTTATACCTGCGGATTTGCATTTCCCAACGGCCTCAATGGCCTCGGGTCTGGGGGGGTCAATCATGCCCTGGAATCCCAGGAGGGTCATGTCTGTGAGGTCCTCATCATGGATTTCTGTACCTGAATGCCTTTTTTCTGCAAATGCAAGGACCCTCATACCCTCTGATGCCATTTCATGTATCCTATCCTTCAGTTCATCTTTTTCAAGGGGCTTCAATCCGCTTTCTGTTAGTTCATGGCTGCACATACCTATTATCCTCTCAGGGGACCCCTTTGCCTGTATTAAGCCATCCTCTGTGAGGACAGCCATGTACTTCCTGGTGGAGTCAAAGGGCACCTCATCGACCCTTCTAGCTCTCTCCCTTACACCTCCCTTGTGGGCCGCCACGACCAGTGCCGCCTCTGTGGGGTCACCATGGATCCTTTCATCAGCAACTGATGCGTTGTTGCAGTTGAGGCCGCATTTAAGTATCCTGAGGAGTGGCTCGGGGGGCTCTTTGATTCTGGAACCATTGAGTGTTATGTAACCATCCTCACTGTAGCCCACCCCCTCGACCTCATAGCTGACCTCCCCCGCGTATATGGATTTTACTGTCATCTCATTCCTGGTGAGTGTCCCTGTCTTGTCGGAGCATATCACGGTGACACTTCCAAGTGTCTCCACTGAGGGGAGGTTTCTCACTATGGCATTCCTCTCTGCCATGGTCCTCACTGCAAGTGCGAGGGTTACGGTGAGTACTGCTGGCAGACCCTCGGGGATTGCAGCAACCGCAAGGGATGTTGATGCAAGGAATGATAGTACCGCATCGTATCCAAAGAGGATTGCAGCAATGAAATTGAAGGCTGCAAGTGACACAACAGCCAGTGTTATTGTCCTTGAGAATTCATCGATCTTCTCAAGGAGTGGTGTTTTAACGTCAACTTCCTTCACCCTCTCTGCTATCCTGCCGAGCTCTGTTTCCCTTCCAGTTGAAATCACAGCACCAAGAGCCCTACCCTCTGTTATCAGGGTTCCGCTGAAGAGGATGTTTCTGAATTCGCCCCTGAGGATATCCTCCTCTCTGAGCGTGGAGGGGTCCTTTTCAACAGGGACGGATTCACCTGTGAGGGCAGATTCATCCACATGGAGGTTCTTTGATTCGATTAACCTTATATCTGCAGGCACCCTTTCACCGGCTCCCAGCACGGTTATATCACCTGGAACTAGGAGTCCTGAGGGGATCCTCATTTCCCTTCCTTCCCTGATTACAGTGGAGTATGATTCAGTGAACTTCTGAAGTGACTCGATGGCCTCAGAGGCCTTCCCCTCCTGTATGAAGCCGATGATGGCGTTAAGGACCACAACTCCTGTGATTACAGCGGTGTCAATCCATTCTCCTATGAATGCCGTGAATATGGCGACGGTGAGAAGTACATATACCAGGAGGCTCTGAAACTGCTTCATAAACCGGAATATGGGGTGTGGTTTTTTGAATTCGATCTCATTGGGGCCATGGATCTCAAGCCTATCCCTGGCCTCTGCCTCTTTGAGGCCCCCGGGTGATGTTCCAAGTTCATCAAGTGCCCCTTCCACATCCATTTCAGATATTCTCTTCCAGGGAGTCATTCCAGCACCATGTGTTTTGAATACCAGTATTTTTATGTAATCTGTTCTGAATAAGCTTTTATGGGGTCCTTCCTTTTTTTACTGGAAAAAATTTTATTGAAAGATGAACATAATATACAGGGTGATCATTATGAATGTGATAAAGAGGAGGGGCTCAAGGGAGGCCTATGACCCATCAAAGATACGGGCCTCACTTGAGAAGGCTGCCATTGATGCAGGTTACAGTCCTGAGGAGAAGAGGGAGATCATTGAGAAGGTCTACCAGACAGTTACAGAGAAGATAAAGGGTGAGGAGGAGATCAAAACTGATACCATAAGGATGTGCCTTTTAACCGAGCTTGATAAATGTGAACCCTACATTGCAAGGTCCTGGAGGAGATTTGAGAAGAAGTATAAGGGTTAGGGTCTGCTTTTTCCTTTTTTTGAAGATTTGAGAAGAAGTATAAGGGTTAGGGTCTGCTTTTTCCTTTTTTTGAAGATTTGAGAAGAAGTATAAGGGTTAGGGTCTGCTTTTTCCTTTTTTTGAAGATTTGAGAAGAAGTATAAGGGTTAG